>DASTVC010000026.1:0-8730 GCA_035759295.1 Longimicrobium sp.
CAGCAGCTCCGCGAAGGTGGGATCGCCGGAAAGGTCGCCGCGCAGCACCAGCGTGTTCACGAAGAACCCGACGATTCCCTCCACGTCCGCCGAGGGGCGGTTGGCGACCGCCGTGCCGACCAGCACGTCGTCCTGGCGGGCGTAGCGGCCCAGCAGGAGCTGAAAGGCGGCGAGATAGACCATGAACGGCGTGGCGTCGTGCGCCCGCGCCAGCGCGTCGACGCGCGCGGGGAGGCCGGCGCCCAGGGCGGCGCGGACGCTGTCGCCGCGGTAGGTGGGCACGGGAGGCCGCGGGCGGTCCGGAGCGATCTCCAGCCGCGGGGGTGCCCCCGCCAGCGCGTCGCGCCAGAAGCCCACCAGCCCCGCCAGCGCGTCGCCGGAAAGGCGCTCGCGCTCGCGGAGGGCGTGGTCGCCGTACTGCAGGGGGAGCGGCGCCAGCGGCGAGGGCTCGCCGCGCGAGAAGGCCTCGTACAGCGTCTTGAGCTCGCGCGCCAGGATGCCGTTGGACCAGCCGTCGGTGACCGCGTGGTGCAGGTTCCAGAGCAGCGCGTGCTCGTCGGCCGCCAGCCGGACCAGGGAGGCGCGGAAGAGCGGGCCTTCCTCCAGCCGGAAGGGCGCGGACGCGTCGGCGTGCATCAGCCGCTCCAGCCCGGCCCGCGCCTCGCCGGGCGCCAGCGCGGAGAGGTCCGTCACCTCCAGCCGGAACGGCGCGGGCGGGGCGACCACCTGCACCAGCTCGTCGCCGCGCTCCTCCAGGTGCGTGCGCAGCGTCTCGTGGCGCCGCACCAGCGCGTCCACGGACCGCTCCAGCGCGGCCACGTCCAGGACGCCGGGAATGCGCCAGACGCGGGGCATGGAGTAGGCGGTGCTCCCCGGCTCCAGGCGGTCCAGCAGCCACATCCGCCGCTGCGCGAACGACGCGGGAAACCCGGATGGGCGCTCGCCGTCGCCGTCGGACGCCGCGGCCGCGTCTGCCTTCAGCTTCAGCTTGAGCGCCAGCAGCCTCTGCTTTTCGGGCGACAGGTCGGCCAGCCGGGTGATGATATCAGTCATTTCCTGCTTTGTGTGCGATGGGCTTCCGACGGGACGGAGGTGCCCGGTGCTTCGCGACTGCGCTTCAGTGCGGCGCGATGGTTCTGTGCTCGGCGGGCAGCTGCCGCTGGTGGGGGCGCCCCCCTCCGCCGACCCCACGCCCGCAAGCGGCGGGAGGGGCTTCGTCTACCGCCGCGCGGACTTCCGCCCGCACGGGATGCTTCATCCGGCGGTCAGGATGCGGCGCGCACCGCTGCCCCACGCCCGCCCCCTCACGACGCCCCGCCGATCTCCGCCAGCAGCGCCGCCACCTCCTCGTCGCTCAGCCCCTCCAGCTCCGCGAGCGCGTCGGCTACGGCGCCACCACCGCCGGCGGCGGCGAATGCGGCCTCCACCGCGGCGGCGAGGCCGGCGACGGTCGGGGTCTCGAAGAGCACCCGGAGGCGCAGCTCCACCTCCAGCCGCTGGGAGATGCGCGCCAGCACCTGCGTCGCCTTGAGCGAGTGGCCGCCGAGCACGAAGAAATCGTCCTCCACGCCCACGCTCTCCACGCCCAGCACCTCCATCCAGATCTCCGCGATCACCCGTTCCGTAACCGTGCGCGGCTCCACCCGTCCGGCCGTGGAGGGCGGCTCCGGATCGGGGAGGGCGCGGCGGTCCAGCTTGCCGTTCGCCGTAAGCGGAAGCCGGTCCAGCCGCACGTAGGCGGAGGGCACCATGTACTCCGGAAGCAGCGCCTTGAGGTGCGCCCGGAGCGCGGCGGCATCGGGACCGCCGGCGCCTTCGTCCACGGGGACCCAGTACGCGACGAGGCCGCGGTCGCCCGCGCCCGTCTCGCGCGCCATCACGGCGGCCTCCCGGATCGCCGGGTGCGACGCCAGGGCGCTCTCCACCTCGCCCAGCTCCACGCGGAAGCCGCGCACCTTCACCTGCTGGTCGGCGCGCCCCAGCGGCTCCACCTCGCCGTCGGGGCGGTAGCGGCCCAGGTCGCCCGTGCGGTACAGGCGGTCGCGCGGATCGCCCGTCCACGGGTTGGCCACGAAGCGCTCCGCCGCCAGCGCGGGGTCGTTCAGGTAGCCGGCGGCCAGGTGCGGCGAGCGCATCCAGATCTCGCCCACCTCGCCGATCCCCGCGATCTCCCCCGCCGCGTTGCGCACCAGGAGCTGCACCCCGGGAATCCCGCGTCCCAGGGGGATGATCTCCTTCTGCTCGGCCGCGGGATCGACCCGGTGGTACGAGACGGCGCGCTGCGTCTCGGTCGATCCGTAGTAGTTGACGACCGTCAGCTCCGGCGCCAGGTCGACCAGCCGCTGCACGTCCGCGCGGCGCAGGACGTCGCCCACGAAGAAGGCGCGGCGCAGGCCCGGGATGCGCTCGCCCCGCGGCGCGTCCGCCAGCAGCTGCCCCATGGCCGGCGTGAGGTGCGCGACGGTGATCCCCGCCTCGCGCATCCACCGGGCAAGGTAGCCGGGGGTCCCCACCTCATCCGGCTCCGGCGCGACGACGGCCGCGCCCGTCTGCAGGGGGGTAAAGACGTCGCGGTGCAGCGGATCGTGCGCCAGGCCGCTCAGCAGGCTGTAGCGGTCCGCCGCGCCCAACCCGAACTCCTCCGCCAGCCACGGGGTGAAGTGGGTGAGCGACGAGTGCCGCCCCATCACCGCCTTGGGCGTCCCCGTGGTCCCCGAGGTGAAGGAGAGGTACGCCAGCGTGTCCGGCCCGATTTCCACGTTCAGCGGATCGCCGGCGGAATCCATCGCGTCCGCGGGCTCTTCGCTCCGCGGGTGGATGACGACGGTGGTGCGGATCGTCTCCCCCAGCGCGTCCAGCGCCTCGCGCGGCAGGTCGCCCGCGGCGGAGAGGTGGAGGTGCGCGGCGGGGCGCGCGATGCGGACGTACTCGGCCAGGCGGGCCGCGGGATAGGCCGGATCGAGGACCAGGAAGGCCGCGCCGCTCTTCATCGTCCCCACCAGCGCGCGCACCAGCGCGGCGCTCCGGTGGCCGGTGATCGCCACGACGTCGTCCGGACCCACGCCGTGCGCGGCGAGCCCGCGGGCGATGCGGTCGGCCGCCGCGTTCAGCTCGGCGTACGTCCACCGCTCGCGCGGGTCCTCCACCGCCAGCGCGTCCGGCGCCGCCGTCGCCCGCGCGGCGAAGACCTGGTGAACGGCGCCGCGCCAGCGCTCGTCCAGCGGCGCGGCCGGGTCGGGAAGGACACGGCGCGCCGCTCCGGTCGCCAGCGACAGGGCGCCCACGCGGGTCTCCGGCGCGGCCGCGGCCTGGCGGAGCACCCCTTCCAGCTGCGCCAGGAACCCGCGCATCCGCGGCGCGTCGAACAGGTCGGCGGCGTAGACCAGGTTGACGTGGATCCCCCCGCCCCACTCGCTCACGTACAGCGTGAGGTCGAACTTGCTGGCCGCCTCGCCCACCCCGCCCACATCCGCCACCTGCAGGCCGTCGCCGCGAAAGGCGCCCTGCTCGAAGTTGCGGAGGTTGAGCATCACCTGGAACACGGGCGCGTGCGCCAGGCTCCGCTCGGGACGCACCTCCTCCAGCACCCGTTCGAAGGGGAGATCCTGGTGCGCGTACGCGTCCAGCGTGGTCTCGCGCACGCGCCCCAGCAGCTCGCGGAAGCTGGGGTCGCCCGACAGGTCGGTCCGCAGCGCCAGCGAGTTGAGGAAGAGCCCCACCATCCGCTCCGTCTCCGCCCGCGTCCGCCCCGCGATCGGCGTCCCGACGACGACGTCCTCCTGCCCGGCCAGGCGCCCCAGCACCACGTCCAGCGCGGCGAGCAGGACCATGAACAGCGTGGCGCCCTCGCGGCGGGCCAGCGCGTGCACCTCCGCCGTCACTTCCGGCGAGACGAACAGGCCCTCCACCGCGCCGCGGTGCGACTCCACCGGCGGCCGGGGACGGTCCGTCGGCAGCTCCAGCAGCGCCGGCGCGCCGTCCAGCGCGCGCCGCCAGAACTCCACCTGCCGCTCCAGCGCGGCGCCGGACAGGCGCTCGCGCTGCCAGACCGCGTAGTCCGCGTAGTGCAGCGCGGGCTCCGGCAGCGGCGACGGCTCGCCGCGCGAAAAGGCGCCGTAGAGCGCGGAGAGCTCGTCCCGCAGCACCCCCAGCGACCACCCGTCGCCGATGGCGTGGTGCAGGTTCAGGAGGAGAAGGTGCTCGTCGTCGGCGACGTGGACGAGCGATGCGCGGAACAGCGGCCCGCGCGCCAGGTCGAAGCGGTGCCCCCCGTCTTCGGCCGCCAGGCGGCCGGCCTCGGGCCGCCGCTGGTCCGCGGGCAGGTGCCGCAGGTCGGCGACCGGCAGGTCGAAGTCGGCCGGGGGCGGGGCGATCCGCTGCACGGGCGCGCCGTCCACGGCCGGGAGCGTCGTGCGCAGCGGCTCTTGGCGGCGCACCAGCTCGGTGAGCGCGCGGCGGAGCGCGTCGTGGTCGAGACCCCCGGCGATGTGGTACGAGAACGGGATGGCGTACACCGGGCTTCCCGGGTCCAGCGCGTCCACGAACCAGAGCCGCTCCTGCGCGAACGTCACCGGCAGGTCGCCCTCGCGCGCGGCGGGGGCGATGGGGCCCTCGCCAGCCGCCGCGCCGGTGCCGCGCAGACGGTCGATCTCGGCCGCGAGCTCGGAGAGCACCGACCGCTCGAAGACGGCGCGGAGCGGCAGGTCCACGGCAAAGACGGCGCGGACGCGGGCGGCGACGCGGGTCGCCAGCAGCGAGTGGCCGCCCAGCTCGAAGAAGCTGTCCTCCGCGCCCACCCGCTCCACGCCCAGCACCTCCGTCCAGATCCCCGCCAGCACCTCCTCCGTCGGCGTACGCGGCGCCACGTACGCCTCGTCCGCCGACGCGTACTCCGGCGCGGGGAGCGCCTTGCGGTCCAGCTTTCCGTTCGGCGTCAGCGGCAGCGCCTGCAGCACCATGAACGCCGCCGGCACCATGTACTCCGGGAGCTCCCGGCGCAGGTGGTCGCGCAGCGCGCCCGCCTGCACGTCGCCCACCACGTACGCCGCCAGCCGCTTGTCCCCCGGCACGTCCTCGCGCACCACGACCACGCAGTCGGCGACTCCCTCGCTGCGCCGCAGCGCGGCCTCGATCTCGCCCAGCTCGATGCGGAAGCCCCGGAT
This sequence comes from Longimicrobium sp., assembly GCA_035759295.1. GTDB lineage: Bacteria > Gemmatimonadota > Gemmatimonadetes > Longimicrobiales > Longimicrobiaceae > Longimicrobium. Next base: position 5,163 of record DASTVC010000026.1, read on the forward strand.
CTTCACCTGGTGGTCGATCCGTCCGATGAACTCCAGCGTGCCGTCGCCGCGCCACCGCATCCGGTCGCCCGAGCGGTAGAGCCGCGCCCCCGGCCGGGCCGAGAACGGGTCGGGGACGAAGCGCTCGGCGGTGAGCCGCGGGCGCGCCAGGTACCCGCGCGCCACCTGCACCCCGCCGATGCACACCTCGCCGGGGACGCCCACGGGGAGCGGCTCCCCCGCGGCGTCCAGCACGTAGACGCGGACGTTGGCCGTCCCCGCGCCCAGCGGGGGCGGGCGGGTGCCGTCGGCCGCCTCGAACACCGACATGCGGACGCTGGTCTCCGTGGGCCCGTAGCCGTTGAAGAAGCGCCGCCCCGGCGCCCAGCGGGCCACCAGCTCCGCGCCGCACACCTCGCCGCCCACCATCACCGCCCGCAGCGCGGGGAGCGGCGCGGGCGGAATGGCCGCCAGCGCGCTGGGGGTGAACTTGGCGTGCGTCACCCGCTCGCGCTCCAGCAGCGACACCAGCTCGTCGCCGGGGATCAGCGCCTCGCGCGGCGCCGCCACCAGGGTGGCGCCCGTGGTGAGCGCGGTGAAGATGTCCATCACCGACGCGTCGAAGTGCAGCGGCGCGAACAGGAGCACGCGGTGCCCGGGGACGATCTCGTAGATGCGGGAGAAGGCCGTCACCGCGTTGCACACCCCGCCGTGCTCCACCAGCACCCCCTTGGGCCGCCCCGTGGAGCCGGAGGTGTAGACGACGTACGCCAGGTTGCGCGGAGTTACCCCGGCCGCCGGCGGCGTGGCGGGGAAGCGCGCCAGGTCCTCGCCGGCCTCCACCACCGTGCGCCCCGCCGTCCAGGGGCGCGCGGCCTCCGCGCCGCCGGCGACCACCACGCGCACGGACGCCTCGTCGAGCATGAAGGCGATGCGCTCGTCGGGCGCCGCCAGGTCCGTCGCCACGTAGGCGGCGCCCGCCTTGAGAATCCCCAGCATCCCGGCGACCGCGTCCGGCGACGGCTCCACGCAGAGGGCCACCCGGTCCTCCGGGCGCACCCCCAGCGCGACCAGCCGGTGCGCCAGGCGGTTCGCGCGCCGGTCCAGCTCGTCGTACGTCAGCGTGGCATCCTCGAAGACCACCGCCACCGCAGCGGGCGTGCGCTCCACCTGCGCCTCGAACAGCTCGTGAAGGCACCGGTCCGCCGGATACTCCGCTTCGGTCTGGTTCCACGCCTCCACCACCAGCGCGCGCTCCGCCTCGCCGAGCAGCTTCAGCTCCGAGAGCCGCACGTCCGCGTCGGCGGCGGCCTGCTCCAGCACCCGCGCCAGGTGGCCGAGCATCCGCTGAACCGTGCCGCGCTCGAAGAGGTCGGTCCGGTAGACCAGCCCGCCGTGCAGGCCTCGCCGCGCCGCCTTGAGGCCCAGCGCCAGGTCGAACTTGGCGAAGGCGAAATCCGGGTCGCCCCCTTCGGTGCTCGACTCCGCCGCGCCGCTTCCCGATTCTTCCCCGTCCGCGCCACTTCCCGATTCTTCCAGGTCGTCCAGCGTGAACAACACCTGGAAGAGGGGAGAGTGGCTCAGGGAGCGCTCCGGCTGCAGCTCGGCCACCAGCTTTTCGAAGGGAAGCTCCTGGTGCTCGTACGCCCCCAGCATCACCTCCTGCACCCGCCGCAGCAGCTCGCGGAAGGACGGATCTCCGGACACGTCGGTCCGCAGCACCAGCGTGTTGACGAAGAAGCCGATCAGCCCCGAGACCTCGTCCCTCGTCCGCCCCGCGATGGGGCTTCCCACGACGATGTCGTCGCTCCCGCTGTACCTGGACAGCAGCACCTGGAAGGCGGCGAGCACCACCATGAACAGCGTGGCCCCCTCGCTCCGCCCCAGCGCCCGCAGCCGCTCCAGCAGCTCGCCGGAAAGCTCGACCGGCTCCCTGGACCCCTGGTACGTATGCACCGCCGGGCGCGGATGATCGGTGGGCAGATCCACCAGCTCCGGGGCTCCCGCCAGGTGCTCCCGCCAGTACGAGAGCTGCCGCTCCAGCAGCTCGCCCCGCAGGTGCTGGCGCTGCCAGACGGCGTAGTCGGCGTACTGCACCGGCAGCTCCGGCAGCGGCGACTCTCCACCCTCCCGGTACGCCGTGTACAGCGCCGACAGCTCGTCCTTGAGCACCTCCAGGCTCCAGCCGTCGCCGACGATGTGGTGCATCGAGAACAGCAGCACGTGCTCGTCGGCGCGCAGCCGCAGCAGCGACGCACGGAAGAGCGGTCCCGCCTCGAGGTCGAACGGCTCCATCGCCTCCTCGGTGGCGAGGCGCTTCACCATCACCTCGCGCTCCGCCTCGGGCAGCCCGGCGAGATCGCCGGCCCGCAGCGTAAACCCGCTGAACGGCGCAATCACCTGCACCGGTGAGCCATCCACCTCGCGGAAGGTGGTGCGCAGCGCTTCGTGCCGCCGGACGATCTCGCCCAGCGCCCGCTCCAGCGCCGCGTAGTCCAGCACGCCCAGCCAGCGCCGTACCACGCGGATGTTGTAGACGGCGCTCCCCGGCTGCAGGCGGTCGATGAACCAGAGCCGCTCCTGCGCAAAGGAGAGCGGAGCACCGTCGCGCTCGGCGCGGGGGACAATGCCCGACGAGCGGACCTTCCCCCTGAGCCGGGCTTCGATGAACGCGCGCTTGGCGGCGGATAGCTCCGGGCGCGGAGGCTCGACCGTCTGTTCCGGCACCATCTCAGTCTCCTGCAACGGGGTTGGACCCCGCCAGCTGCCCGGCCTCGAAATCGGACATGGTGGCGACGTCCTCGTAGATCCTGCGCTCGATCTCTCCCGCCATGGCTTCCAGCGTGGGCATGGAGAACACGGTACGGATCGAGATGTCCAGGTCGAACGTGGTCTGGATCTTGGCGAGCAGACGCATGATCAGCAGCGAGTGCCCGCCCAGGTCGAAGAAGCTGTCGTGCACGCCCACGCGCTCCACGCGCAGCACCTGCGTCCAGATCTCCGCCAGCACCTCCTCCACGGGGGTGCGCGGCGCCACGTACCGGCCCGCGTCGGCCGCGTACTCCGGCGCCGGCAGCGCCTTGCGGTCCAGCTTGCCGTTCGCGGTCAGCGGCAGCGCGTCCAGGGAGACGAACGCGGCCGGCACCATGTACTCCGGCAGACTCTGGCGCAGGCGGTCGCGCAGCGCGTCGGCCTCCGCTCGACCCACCACGTACGCCACCAGCCGCGTCTCGCCGGGGACGTCCTCGCGGGCCACGACCACGCAGTCGGCGACACCCTCGTTCGCCCGCAGCGCGGCCTCGATCTCACCCAGCTCGATGCGGAACCCGCGCACCTTTACCTGGAAGTCCAGCCGCCCCAGGTACTCGATGGCGCCGTCCATCCGCCACCGCGCACGGTCGCCGGTGCGATACAGCCGTGCGCCGCCTTCCGTGGAGAACGGATCGGGGACGAAGCGCTCCGCCGTCAGCCCCGGACGATCCAGGTAGCCGCGCGCCACCTGCACCCCACCGATGTACAGCTCGCCGGGGACGCCCACGGGGACGGGCTTGAGCGCGGCGTCCAGCACGTACAGCGCGGTGTTCCACAC
>DASTVC010000027.1:0-7655 GCA_035759295.1 Longimicrobium sp.
CGGCAGGCGTGGAAGCGCACGCCGACCGACCCGGCGGCGCGGATCTCGGCCTCCAGGAGGTCGCCGGCGCCGGCCGGGAACACGTAGTGGTGGTCCATCGAGGTCGAGCAGCCCGACAGCGCCAGCGCGGCCAGCCCGGCGCCGCCGCCGCTGTCGCGGTGACTGTCGGGCGGATTTGGGCCCGTGTAACTTCCTGGGAGTGACGTTCGGGCCATGGCTGCGACGCCATGGCCCGCCTTTGTGCCCGGTGTGGAGGCTGGGCGGAGAGGATTCCTGCCGATCACCCGATAAAGGGTCTCGCAATGCGCCGACGTTTTCAGCAGGTCGACGTCTTTTCGCCCGATCCGTTCCTCGGCAACCCGCTGGCCGTGGTGGTGGACGCGGAAGGCCTTTCTACGGAGGAGATGCGGCAGTTCTCCCGCTGGACCAACCTTTCCGAGACCACCTTCCTCCTCCCGCCCACCTCTCCGGAAGCCGACTACCGGGTGCGGATCTTCAGCCTCGCGCAGGAGCTTCCGTTCGCCGGGCACCCCACGCTGGGCTCCTGCCACGCGTGGCTGGCCGCGGGGGGCGTTCCGCGCGACGCCGGCCGCATTGTGCAGGAGTGCGGGGCGGGGCTGATCCCCATCCGCCGCGGCGAGCACGGCCTGGCCTTCGCCGCGCCGCCCCTCATCCGCACGGGGCCGGTGGATGACGTGTTCGTGGAGCAGCTGGCGGCGGTGCTGGGGATTGGCCGGGCGGAGATTGTCGACGCGCAGTGGGCCGACAACGGGCCGGGGTGGGTGGCGGTGCTGCTTAAGGATGCCGACGCCGTGCTGGCGCTGGAGCCCGACTTCAGCCGCTACGCCGGCGGCGACGCGCTGAACATCGGCATCGTCGGGGCGTATCCGCCGGGCGCGGAGTGCGCGTGGGAGGTGCGGGCCGTGTTCAGCGACGAGCAGGGCGGGATGCGTGAAGATCCCGTCACCGGCAGCCTGAACGCCTCGCTGGCGCAATGGCTTCTCGCCACCGGCCGCGCCACGGCGCCGTACGTCGCCAGCCAGGGGACGCGTCTGGGCCGCCGCGGCCGCCCGCGCATCGAGCAGGACGCGGACGGCGCGGTCTGGGTGGGCGGCCCCGCCATCACCTGCATCCAGGGCGAGGTCGAGCTGTGAGGGCGGCTTCGGGGCCGCCGCCGCGGTCGCCGGCTTGCATCCACCGGAATCCCATCGCTCTTGGACGATCCGGAGGCGACCCTCGGCCGCCTATCCACCTCGCTGAAAGCCCATGGAAATTCGTTATGCGGTTGCGGGTGACGCGGCGTTCCTGGCCGACATCAACCGGCAGCTGATCGAGGACGAGTGGGGCGGGGGAGGGATGTCGCTGGAGCGGCTGGAGGCCCGGATGCTCCGCTGGATCGGTGACGACGAGTACCGCGCCGTCCTTTTTCAGGAGGCGGATGCCACCGTCGCCTACGCGCTGGTGAGCCTGGACGAGGATTCGGCGTTCATCCGCCACTTCTACGTGCTCAGGGAGCACCGCGGCAAAGGTGTGGGCACCCGGGCGATCGAGACGTTGTTCGCGGAGGTGATTCCCGCCGGGTTCCGGACCACGCTCGACGTGCTGGCGAGCAACCAGGGCGGCCACCAGTTCTGGCGCTCGCAGGGCTTCGCCGATTACGCCGTGCGCATGGAACGGCTTCCACGGGATGGCAATGCGGACGGGCACTGAGGCGGCACGAACCCTTGTGCGGACCGGCCGAAGCGGACCATCCAACGAATCGATTTAACACGCTCCGCGGATCCTGATGCACCTCTGGAAACCTCGTCTCGCGCTGGCGGCCCTGCTCCCCCTTCTGGCTGGTTCCGCGCCGTCTTCGCCGCCGGGAGATGGCCGGCGCTGCGGCGACCCGGGCGTGCGCGCGGAGGTGCTTCTGCGGGAGGACTTCGAGGGGGAGAACGACCAGCGATACGCGTTGAACTACACGGATTTCGAGCGGTGGGAGGTGGTCGAGGGCACGGTGGACCTGGTGGGTACGCCGCCGTTCGACGACTTTCTGCCGCGTTCGCAGGGGATGTACGTGGACCTGGACGGCTCGGCGAAGGCCGCCGGCACGCTGCGCACCCGGGCGCGGCTGGAGCTTGGGCCGGGCAGGTACCGGCTGGAGTTCAAGATGTCCGGCACGCCGCGTCCCAACCAGCCGCCGAACACGGTGATCGTCTCCCTCGGCGGTCTCTTCCGCGAGCGGATCACGCTCGAAAGCTACGCGCCGCTGCAGACGTACGTGCGCACCATCCGCGTGAGCCGCCGCACCCGGGCCCGCCTGTCGTTCGCGCATTTGGGCGGCGACGACTACGGCAACTTCATCGACGACATCCGCCTGGAACGCCTCTGCCCGTCCGAGTGAAGGAGCGTCCAATGACCCCGCCCATCCCGCCGCAGGTCGACTGCGAGCGCGTGCACCCCGGCCTGTCCGTGCCCGATCTGCAGGCCGCGATCGACTTCTACACGCAGAAGCTGGGCTTTTCGCTGGGGTTCACCTCGGGCGAGCCGCTAACCTTTGCGGCGGTGAACCTGGGCGAAGTCCAGCTCTTTTTCACGCAGGGCGCGCCCAGCCCGGAAGGGTGCCACGTGTTCTTCGTCGTGAGCGACGCGGATGCGCTGTACGCGTTTCACCGCGCGGGCGGCGTGGAGGTGGTGGAGGAGATCGCGGACCGCGCGTACGAGCTGCGCGACTACGCGGTGCGCGACCTGAACGGCTACCAGCTCGTCTTCGGGCACTACATCTACAACGCCGGCCCGCCCATCCCCATCGAGCGCGTGGACGTCCCCGTGCGGCTGGAAAAGCGCCTCGCCGCGCTCCTCCACGACCTCGCGGCCCACAAGCGCATGAGTGTCGACAGCCTGCTGGAGGAGATCCTTCTCCACACCAACGAGCCGCTGGGCGACGGCGTGGCCAGCCCGCACACCAGGTCGCAGCTGCGCCACATCCAGGAGCTGAAGATCAAGCACGGCATCGACTACGACAGCCACGGCAGCTACCGGTTCGTCGAGGAGTGATCGAGCGGGATCACACCGAATCCGGAAAAGCGCACCGATAAAACCCAGCGGACGGTGTCATTCTGAGGAAGGGCAGCCCGGTCCTTTCCGCTGCACCAACGCCTGTGCGCCGACCGAAGAATCCCTACGATGGGCGCACGATCCTGTCGGCTACGTCGGCCTCGGGGCGAGAGGCCCTGCGCGTTTCCGATAAAGATTCTTCGTCGGCGCCAAGGCCGTGGGGCGTGAAGACGGTTTTTCGCGGCGCCTCCTCAGAATGACAGTGATCGTCGGGATGCAGTCTATTGCGGATCCCGTATCCCAACACAAAAGAAAAGCGAGGGGGGCAGAGGGACAGACAAAAGCCGGAGGGACAGAGGACAACCGATCGGCCTCTTTCCCTCTGGCGGTTCGCTGTCCCTCTGTACTCCGCCGTTGTCGTTGCCGGGCTCGGCGGATCGCCTCGAGGTCAGGCGTGCGTCCGCGGTTTGGAGGCGGGGGAGGCGGAGTCGGGCTCGTGGACAATGCGGTCCATCGACACGCGCCGGGCGGCGGGGAGGGTGAGCGTGAAGGTGGAGCCCTTGCCTGGCGCGCTCTCGACGGTGATCTCTCCGTCCATCGCCCGCGCCAGCTCGCGGCTGATGGAGAGGCCCAGCCCCACCCCCTGCGCCAGCGTGCGCTCCGGCGCCAGCTGCACGAACGGCTCGAAGATCGCCCGGTGCCGCTCCGGCTCGATCCCCCGGCCCGTGTCGCGGACGTGGACCTGCACGCCGGCCGCGTCGCTGTCGCACGAGACGTGGATCTCGCCCCCCGCGTCGGTGCACTTGACCGCGTTGGAGAGCAGGTTCAGCAGGATCTGGGCAATGCGGTCGCGGTCGCCGCGCACGTGGACGGACGCTGCGCACGCATCCACCGACAGCGCCAGCTCCCTGGCCGCCGCCAGCGGCTCCACCACCCCCGCGATCTCCACCAGCAGCTCGGCCACGGGAACGTCTGCCGTGTGCATCTCGATCCTGCCGGCCTCGATGCGGGCGAAGTTCAGGATGTCGGTGATGAGGGTGAGCAGGTGCTGCTCGTTGTAGCGAATGCGCTCCAGCGAGGTGCGCTGCGCCGGGGTCAGCGGGCCGTGAATCCCCAGCTCCATCAGGTCCACGTAGCCGGCTACGGCGTTCAGCGGCGTCCGCAGCTCGTGGCTCATGGCGGAAAGGAAGTCGCTCTTGGCCCGGTTGGCCGCTTCGGCCTCCAGCGTGCGCTGCTCCAGGGCGTGGTTGGCGCTCTCCAGCTCGTCATTGGCTTTGGAAAGCTCGGCCGCCAGCGACTCCAGCTCGCTGCGATGCTGCTGCAGCTCCTCGTTGCCCATCTCCAGCTCCGTCGTCAGCTCCTGCAGCTGCTCCGTCTGGATCTGCAGCTCGTCCGCCTGCGTCTCCAGCTCGGCGGCCTGCTCCTGCAGCAGCGCGTTGGCTTCGTGCAGCTCGCCGTTCACCGCCTCCAGCGCGCGCGCATGGCGCACGAAGAGCGTGTTGGTGACGATCGCACTGGCGCCCACGATCGCGGCGCCGATCAGCAGCGTCCACATCACCTGCCGCCCCAGGCGCTCCTGCTCGCGTTCGCGGATCACCAGCAGCCGCTCCTCCTCCACGTTCATCCGCGCCAGCACGCGGCGAATCTGCTCCATCGTCTCGCGTCCGCCCCCCGCGATCAGCGCCGTCCGCGCCGCCGCAAAGCCTTCACGGTCCACGATGTCGATCCTGTCCTGCAGACCGTGCAGCCGGTGCCGGGCCAGCGAGTCGAGCGTGCCCAGCGCGGCCTGCTGCGCGGCGTTGTCGCGGGTCTCGCGGCGCAGGGTGGCCAGCAGCGCGTGGGTCTGCGCGTCGGCGTGGCGGTAGGGCGCCAGGTACGCCGTGTCGCCGGTGATGATGTAGCCGCGCTGCCCCGTCTCGGCGTCCACCAGCCGCGCGTACACCGCGTCCAGGTGTCCGATGACGCGGTAGGTATGCTGCACCCACTGCGTGCTGTCGCGCCGCCGGTCCAGCGAGTCGACCAGCGCCAGCACGAACAGGAGGACGATGAGCGGCGGCGCCAACACCGCCACCGCGCGCCACCTGCGGAAGAACCGCGTGGATTCCATCATCCGCTGGCCCGGGGAAACCTGCTGCGAAGGTTTGATTCGCTCCAACCTAATCCGCCGGCCGTGTTGCCGGAAGAACGGGGTTCTCGTCCCGGCTGCTCCGGCGACGTATGGGTGAACGGGAGAACGGTGAACGGGAGAACGGTGAACGGGTGAACGAGTGGAGGAAGGGATGTGGATCGATCCTCCGCGACTCTGCCGCCGTGCGTGGCGAATCTTTCCGGGGAGCTCGCGGCATCCTGGCACCCGGCCGCCGGGCCCGCGCCCATCATCGAAGCACGGGGATTCCGCGCCGCGCTATTCCTCGAAGAAGCCCTGTTCCTGCATGGCCGCGATGCTGCGGTCGAACGCGTCCGTCACCACGGCCAGGTCGGCGTCCGTGTGCGCGGCGCCGATGAAGTAGGTGTGCAGCTCGGCCATGTACACCCCGAACCGCCGCATGGAGTAGGCGAGCGCGATGTTGGCGCGCACATCGCTGCCGGAGTGCCGCTCGCGGTACCAGCGCGGGGGGCGGTCGCGAAAGCTCAGCGTGAAGATGGACCGGAACCCGCTTACCCGGCACGCCACCCCCCGCCGCCGCACCACGTCCGTCATCCCGCCCACCAGCGTCTCCGTCATCCGCTCCAGCCGCGGGTAGATCTCCGGGTGCGCCTGCAGGTGCCGCAGCTGCGCCAGCCCCGCCGCGCAGGTAAGCCGGTTCCCCGCGAAGGTGCCGCCGGTAAAGGTGCGCTCCTCGTAGTCGCGGAAGGGGTCGTGGGTGCTGCGCGCCATGTCCACGATCTCCCGCCGCCCCACCACCGCCCCGCACGGCAGCCCCCCGCCGATCACCTTGCCCAGCACCGTCAGGTCGGGGCGGATCCCCATCAGCCCCTGAAAGCCGCCGTACGCCACCCGGAACCCCGTGATCACCTCGTCGAACACCAGCGGCACGCCGGTCTCGGTGCACACCTCGCGTACGGCGCGCAGCCACTCCGCGTCGTACGCCACCATGCTGGCCGGCAGGGGCTCCAGGATCACGCACGCCAGCTCCGCCGCGGCCTGCCGCAGCTGGCGGATGGCTTCGGGATGGCCGTACTGCAGCACCAGCGTGTTCGCCGTGGCCGCCGGGCTCACCCCGGCCGACCCGGCGATGGGGAGCGGCCGGTCGGGGGGGCCGTGCACGCGGAACCACGAGCTCACCGTTCCCTGGTCGGTAAACCCGTGGTAGTGGCCCTCGCACTTGGCCACGCGCTGCCGCCCCCGGAACGTCTTGCACAGGTTGATGGCCACGTGGCACGCCTCGGTGCCGCTGTTGGCGAACAGCCCCTTTTCCGCCCCGGGCAGCGCGGCCACCAGCGTCTCCATCAGCTCCATCTCCGCCACCGTCGCCAGCGCGCAGACGTTGCCGCTTTCCACCGTCTCGCGGATGGCCGCCTGGACCGCGGGGTGCGCGTAGCCCAGCACGTACGGGCCGTATCCCCCGTGCAGCTCCACGTACCTTCGCCCGTCCACGTCCTCGATGGTGCTGCCGTGCGCCCGGGCGACGAACAGCGGGTACGCGGCGGGGACGAAGTAGCGGTGCAGGTGCGTGGGCGCCACCAGCGTGGCGTCGGCGCGCTTTTCCGCCGCCAGCGAGCCGGGGATGGCGTCCGCGTAGTGCGCGTCGAACACCCGCTTTACGTCGGCGCTCAGGTACAGCGAATACCGCTCGTTGAAGCGGCGGCTGGCCTCCCAGATGTCCACGTCCGGGTCGATCTGCGCCACGAACCCCTCCAGCGCCACCAGCGCCAGCTCGATCTTTACCCAGCGGGTGCTTTCCCGCGCGCGGTACTTCTGAAAGATGCGGATGGTGTCGCGGGTAAAGAGCGACGTGTCCCAGCGCGGGCGGGTTTGAAAGTGCTCGCGCAGGCACGCCACCATCTCGGCCTCGTACGCCGCCCAGTGCGCGCGCAGCCAGGCGTCGTCCACCACGAACGACCGGGTGTAGCGCGCGGCGGCGGCCTTCCACTCCCCGCGGATCACCGCGTAGTAGAACGACGCCAGCGCCCAGCGCTCCTCTTCCGTCAGCCGCTCCGTGATCCCGAAGTCCAGCAGGATCACCTCGCCGTCCGGGGAAAAGAGCACGTTTCCCGGGTGCGCGTCGGCGTGAAAGGCGCCGTGCAGGTAGATCATGGTCTGCATGGCGCCGATCAGCCGGTGCGCCAGCCGCCGCGGGGGAAGGTTCACGCGGTGCGCCTCGCGGCCGGGGATGCCGGTGGCGAACTCCATCACCAGCACGTCCGGCCGGCAGAGCTCCGGAAGCACCTGGGGAACGCGGACAAAGCGGTGACCCTGGAAGTTGGCGCGGATGGCGGCCATCTCCTCCGCTTCGCGCAGCATGTCGGTCTGCCGCAGCAGCAGCGCGCCCAGGTCCGCCAGACGCGCGGGCGCCTGCATGGGGCGCAGCGGCGGCACCACCGCGTGCGCGGCCGCCGCCAGGGCGCGCAGCAGGCGCAGGTTCACGCGCAGGCTTTCGCGGACGCCCTGCTTG
>DASTVC010000028.1:0-4254 GCA_035759295.1 Longimicrobium sp.
CGCCATCCGCTTCTACCGACAGCTCCTTTTGAACGCCGCCGGACCCCAGGCCCAATAGGAGCGGGCCACCACCTCCCGCCACCGCGCAGACACCACGGGATCGTCCAGATTCCGTCCACTCCCGCGCCGTGTTCACTCCGCTTACGTTTATGGGAATTGCACCTGTGATCTCCGCCTCTTACGAGCCGGCATCCCAATGGCGTACTTCCTGTTCATCGACGAAAGCGGCCAGGACCGGCGCGAGTCCCCGTGCGAGGTGCTGGCGGGCGTGGCGGTCAGGGACCAGGACCTCTGGAACCTGATCCAGGCGTTGCGCGACGCGGAGCTCCGGCACTTTGGCGTGCGGTACACGGCGGACCAGGGGCGAGCTCAAGGCCAAACGGCTCCTCAAGGCCAAGACCTTCAGGCTGGCGGCGCAGCTTCCCGCCATCGATCCGGATGAACGGCGCGAGCTTGCCGCCGAATGCCTGGCAAACGGTGCAGGAGCGGGCAAACGCCAGCTGACGGCGCTGGCGCAGGCCAAGCTGGCGTACGTGGGGGAGGCGCTGGAGATCTGCGCGCGCTTCCGGTGCCGCGCGTTCGCCAGCGTGATCCCTGCGAATGCCCCGCGCCCCGTGGGGACGGAGTTTCTGCGCAAGGACTACGCGTACCTCTTCGAGCGCTTCTTCTACTTTCTGGAAGACACCGACCGCGCGGCGCTGGGGCTGGTGGTGTTCGACGAGCTGGAGCGCGTGCAGAGCCACCTGCTCATCGAGCAGATGAACCACTACTTCCGGGCCACCTGGAAGGGCCGGACCCGCGCGTCACAGATCATCCCCGAACCCTTTTTCGTGCACAGCGAGCTCACGACCGGCGTTCAGCTGGCCGACCTGGTCGCGTACATCCTGTCGTGGGGATGGCGGATCAACGGGATGCGGGAGCCTGCCCGCGAAGAGCTGTCGGGGATGGTGGATCGCGTCTGCCTGCTCCGCCATCGCGCCGTTCGCGAAAAGAGGGGCAACCCGCAGTTCGTGATCTGGAGCTTCGCGCTGATCAACGACCTTCGTGCGCGCGAAGAAGTGGGAGGGGTATAAAAAGAAAAAAGGCAGTGCAGGGCGCGAGCCGCTGCAAAGCCTCCGACGACAAGTCTAATCAACCAGCCGAGAATGTCAACCCCTCTCCGGCACCGGCATCCCCGCCACGCAAATGAGAGAACGCGGACGTCCACCGGGCGCCCGCGTTCTCTTCCTTAGTTCCGCGTGAACCGACGATCGTCAGTCTGCCGCGCGGCGCCGCTCGATGCGGCGGACGGCTTCGGCCGCGAGGTCGCGAAGGACGGTGACGTCGGCTTCGGAGAACGGGCGCTGTTCGAGGCCCACCACGCACAGGTTGCCCAGCACGTAGCCGCGCGACGAGATCATCGGCACACCGGCGTAGCAGCGCACGCCGTCCTGCGTAACCAGCGGGTTGCTCTGGTGCTCGGGGTGCGTCTGGGCGTTCTCCACCACAAAGGCGTCGCGGGTGCGCACCGAGGTGGCGCAGAACGACCACTCCACTGGATGGCCGCGCGTCTCGTCCAGCCACAGTCCGTCGGGTCCGTGAAAGCCGGCCACGTGCAGCGCCTCGTCCAGCACCACGCTGATCATCCCCACCGGCAGCGCCAGCCGCTCCGACGCCTCCGCGGCGATGTCAGCCAGCAGCGGCTCCACGTCGTCCGCAAGCAGGTCCAGGTCGATGATCTCGCGGAGGCGCGCCTCGTCGTACAGGGGGTCGGTCACCATCATCGCGCTCCTCCGGCGGTGGCGGCGGCGTTGGCCGCGAGTCTGGCGTAGGTGCGCATGCGGATCTCCACGGAGCGGGCCACGGCGGCGGACGGCCCGCCCTGCCCGGCCAGCGCCTGCACCGCCTGCACCAGCTGCACGCGGGTGCGCACATGGCCGGCGGACAGCCCGGCCGCGGCGCACGCCTGTGTCCAGCGCTCCTCGCCGCGCTCAGGGCCGAACACGCGCCGCAGACTGGTCAGCGCGTCGGCCTCCACGGGTTCGCGCAGGTCGTACCCCGGCAGGCGCGCCGGGCTGGCCGGTGGTGAAAGCATCATTCCGCGGGTTCGGTTGTGGACGATGGGGTGGATGGATGTATACGCGCCCTCCCCCGTGTCCGGATCTCCGCTGCGCCCATCGTCCGACGAACAGCCGTGCGATGAGATGATGATGGCGGATGCGCGTCCCATCCGCCATCCGCGCGCGGCGACAATGCGTGGGCCGCGTCCGCATCGCATGGAAGTCCCGTCGTGATGCAGGCGAGGTCCTTCGGTCGCGCGCAAACGGTGGAGTGGCTTCAGGATTACGCGTGGCGCTCCCTCAGGAAGTCAACGTTTTCCTCGATTCCATCTCACTCCCGCACTTTCGCACTTTCGCACTCACGCACTTCCCCTACTCCGGCTCCCCGCCTGGCAGCCAGGGCGCCAGCCGTTCCCGCAGCGTGCGCAGCGCTTTGCCCATCTGCGCCTCCACCGTCTTGACGGAGATGCCCATGGCGCCGGCGATCTCGGCGTATTTCAGGCCCTGGCCGCGGCTCAGCTCGAAGACCTCGCGGCAGCGCTCGGGTAGCGCGTCCACCGCCTCGCGGACGGCGGCGTCGATCTCCGATTCCGCCAGTCGCGACGGGGCGTCGGGGTGGGTGACGGTGGAGCCGGCGGCGTGGGGGGCGGTGCGCACCTTCATCCGCTCGTGGCGCAGGTGGTTCAGCGCGCGGTTGCGGGCCGCGCGGACGATGTAGGCGCGCAGCGATTCATCCACCGAAACCGTCTCGCGGCGGCGCCACAGCTCCAGCATCACGTCCTGTCCCACCTCTTCCGCCACGGCGCGCTCGCCCGAAATCCGCTCCGCCACGGACACCGCGGACGCGTAGTGCTCGCGGAAGATGGCGTCGAAGGCGTCGCGGTCGCCCTGGCGAAGGCGGTCGAGGAGCTCGCGGTCTGTCACAGAATGCGGGTCGTGAACGTCAGGACTGTGGGTGCGGCTCCCCTGTCGCGCGGTGGCGCATGTGCGTAACGTAACGGGCGTGCGCGCAGAGCAGCAATCCGGCCAGCGCGCACGCGGCGGATAGGGGTGCCGCGGGGCTGGCGTGTCTACAGGTGCATGAGCAAGGGAGACGAGAGACCCGTGACGGAGGGCGCGCCCGTGGACTGGGAGGTCCTGGCCCGCTTCATGGCCGGCGAAAGCCCGGCGGATGAGGCGGCCGTGGTGCGCGCGTGGCTCGCCGAAAACCCGGCGCGCCACGACGTGCTGCGCGCGCTGGACCAGGCGCTGGCCCCCCTCGCCGCGCCGCCCGCGGACCTCGACGTGGACGCCGCGCTGCAGCAGGTGCACGCGCGCATGGACGCGCCGGAGACGCCCGTCATCCCCTTCCGCGCCCCCGCCCGCACCGACCCCGCGCCGCGCCGCATGGTCCCCGCGCCCTGGCTGCGCGCCGCCGCGGCCGTCGTCCTCCTTCTCGGCGCCTGGTTCGGCTGGCAGGCGCTGCAGGGCGGCGGATCGGCGATGACGGCGTACGCCACCGGCGTGGGCGAGCGCGACTCGCTGCGCCTGCCGGACGGGACGATGGTCGTCCTGGGCCCCGCCAGCCACCTGACCGTCGCCGAAGACTACGGGAAGAAGACGCGCGACGTGAACCTGCGCGGAGAGGCGCTGTTCGACGTGACGCACGACGAGGCGCGGCCCTTTACCGTCCACGCGGGCACGGCGTGGGTGCGCGACATCGGCACCACCTTCTCGGTGGAATCCGATGCCGCCGCCGGCGTGCGCGTCGTCGTCACCTCCGGCGCCGTGGCCCTGCGCGCCACGGAAGCGCCTGACGACAAGGAGCTCGTCCTCCGCCAGGGCGACCGCGGCACGCTCGCCGCCGGGCGAATGACGGCGGAGCGTGCCGCCGCCACACCGGACGACCTGGCCTGGGCGCAGGGCCGCCTGGTCTTTCGCGACGCGCCGCTCGACGAGGTGGCCGCGGAGCTGCGCCGCTGGTACGGCATCTTTCTTCGCGCGGACGACGAGACGGTCGCGGCGCGCCGCCTGACGGCCAGCTTTGGCGACGAGCCGCCGGCGGACGTGCTGCGGGTGATCGGCCTGGCCCTCGGCGCGGACGTGACCATGCGCGGCGACACCGCCGTGCTGCGCGCCGCACCCGCGGCCATGCCGTGAGCCCCCTGCGCGCGTCCCGGCTGCGGCGCGCCTGCGCGCTGGCGGTGCTCGCGTGCGTGGCGCCCGCCGCGGCGCG
>DASTVC010000029.1:0-2181 GCA_035759295.1 Longimicrobium sp.
CACTACGGCGAGGCGCGTTCGCTCTCCGCCGACGAGCCGACCATCCTGATGGCGCTCGGCTGGGCGTACGTGCAGATGGGCCGGCCGGCGGCGGAGTCGTTTCTCGCGTTCCGCGCCGCCGCGATGGGGCTGGCCAGGGACGACCGCGGGGTCGAGGTGGACGGCGTCACCCTCAGCCTGCGTGGGCTGGCGTACCTGCTGGCGCTGTCGCACGCCGTGCAGGTGCTGGAGCAGACGGACCTGCAGGGAGCCTGGCGTGGCGAGCTGGACCGGATGCTCCGCGGCGCCATCACCGCGTTCGAGCGGATGGCGATCGCCCAGGGAGACGGGCCGGCACTGCGCGTGGGTGAGCGTGAGGTAGCCCTGTTCAGGGCGCGGCCGTTCCCCGCCGCGGCCAACTACTACCTGGCCGCGCGCCTCGCGTGGTCCGCGCCCTTCCTCGCCGCTTCGTCCGAGGCACCGAGGCTCTCCAGCCGCGCGCTGCACATGCAGGATCGCGCCGCCGCCGCATATCCGCAGGCCGCCGATGCGGTTCAGCACGCCCGGCTGCGCTGGCAGGCGGAACTCGGCAGCGGCCTGATCCCTCCGGCCTGATCGCCGTTCCCGATCCCAGGCACGAAACGTGGGATCACCAAGGCAGCTCCCGCAGCTTCGCGCGCGCGTGGCGGATGCGAACGCCGGCGAAGGCCGCACCTGCGACCTGGTAGCCGTCTTCAAACGCCCCGCCGCCGTGTAAGGGGCGGGATGATGGGACGGGACGGGCGCCTCCACGGGGGGAAGTCGGGATTGATCGTGGCGTCCAGGGTAAGCTCGCTGGTGATGCCGTACTTCAGGTCCACGCCCACGTCCGGCTCCGTGTCGCCGCGGCGAAACCCGTTCTCGTCCGTGGTTCCCTCGCGGCGCGCGGTAAGGGCAGGGTTCACCTCGATCAGCCGGCCGGGCCGAAGCTTGTGGATGCCGGACAGCACCCCGCTCTGCGCCAGCTCCGCCGGCTGGTTGCGCGAGCGCGGCGCCCAGCTTTCCTCCGCCCCCACCGCGGGGATCACGCGGGTCACGTTGAGCCCCCACGTCTGCGTGGCGTCGGCGGGAAACTTGATCGAGCGCAAGGGGATGCGGATCTCCACCTCGTACCCGTCGCCCGTCAGCCGGCCGCGCGAGTCTAAGACGAAGTCGGGGCTGAAGGTGAAGGCAGTTGAACGAGGCGTCGGTGAACGTGCCGTCCTGCTGGATGCCCAGCGGATTGACGAAGATCGCGAACGCGCGGCGCCGGTCGTGAAAGGTGTCGAGGAGGATACGGATATGGTCGTCGGCCGTGATCTGGTCGCGCTCGGCCAGGGTGCTGCGGACGGAAGACGGGTCCGACGCATACGCGCGCACGCCGATGAACAGCTCGCGCGGCGTGTAGAAGACCAGCACCTCCGTCCGCTCGCGCGCAGGAATCCCCTCCGCCGGGCTGGATTGGGTGAAGCCCGTGAGCACGGCCGCCGAGGCCCACGCGGCCTCGTCCAGGCGCCCGTCCACGCGCACCCCGGCCTCCTCCACGCGGGGGATGCGCGCGTCGAGCTGGCCCCGTGCGCCGTCGTAGACGGCGGGCGCGGGGACGGTGTCGGCGGAAACCGGACAGGCCGGCGCGCAGGCGAGGGCGCCGGCCATCATCAGAACGAACATGGGATAGGCCACGATCTCAGAGCTCCGAGCCGCAGATCTCGCAGTACCAGGTCCCCGGCTTGTTCTCCGCACCGCACTCCTTGCACAGTAGGGGCTCGGCCGTCGCGGAGGCGAGTTCGGGCGCAGGCGCGGATGCGGACGCCGAAATCGCGGCGGCGGCAGGCACGGACTCCGAATCCGGCTGCGTCAGCTCCGCTCCGCAGATTTCGCAGTACCAGCTCCCCAGCTCGTTGTGCGCGCCACATTCCGTGCACAGCACGACCTCCGCCGCCGACGCCGCCGGCTCGCTCGACGCGCCGGGGGCGTCAGGCTTCGTCTCCGCGGCAGACGCGCGGATCGCGCGATCCAGCTCGTCCAGAAAGGCGAGGTCCACGGGCTCGTCAGGGGCGGGGGGCGCGGCGGAGACCGGCTTCAGCTCCGCATGCTTGCCAGCAGATCGGTCCGGTGCGGGGGGGGCCGAGATCGCGCGGTCCAGCTCTTCCAGGAAAGCCAAGTCGTCGTCGCTCAGTCCCG
>DASTVC010000030.1:0-6399 GCA_035759295.1 Longimicrobium sp.
GCCCGCGTGGCGGCCGCGGAACTCGGCGAGCGTCTGCGTGCGGGCGGCCGGGGCCCGGGCGGGCCGCGGCACGGCGCCGGCGGCCGGCGCTGGCGGCTCCGGCGCGTATCCGAACGGCTCCAGCAGGCTCCAGTCAATCGCGCGCGTCACCACGTCCCGCTCGGCGGCGCCAAGCTCCTGCAGGTAGCGGTGATCGCGGTAGTAGCCCCGGTCAAAGGGCTCGCCCGTCGTCTCGATGGGCGTGTCGTCCCAGAACTGGGCCGACATCCGCTCGTGCGCATCCTCCAGGGCCGCGTCCCTGCGCCGCAGCCCGAAGCGAGCGCCTACCGTGCGCAGCACCCCCTCGGGGTCGTCCACCAGGTCCTCGTGCCGCACCACGCAGCACGGCCGCTGGCGCGACAGCTCCAGCCAGGCGCCGTGCACCTCGTTGAACCGCTGGCAGGCGCGCGCCAGCCGCGCCGGCGCGGGTGCCGGCCAGCGCAGGAACCGGCGGAGGCTGAGCGCCCAGGCGTACGGGTTCTTGACCGAGAGGAGAAATCCGAGCTCCCCGGCGGCGAACGCGGCCGCCACCGGCGCGGCCAGCCGCACCACCTCGCGGCGCCCCGCCTCGTCGGCGAGCGCCCGCCAGGGGGGCTCGAAGGTGGCGCGCCACACGAACTCGCGCGCGGGGTCGGCGCAGCACTGCGCCTGCCGCCAGAGGGCGTCGAAGGGAGAGGGAGGGCCGTGCTTGTCGCCGAGCACGTGCATGAGGACGGCGACGTCTTGAAAGTTCGCCTGCACCAGGAAGCGGAGATAGTTCGTTCCCGTGCGGCGCTCGCCGTACTGCTTGAGAAAGCTGGGCATGATGAGGCGGGAGCATTATCCTGAAACCATTATTTGTCGAACAGTACTCTCTTCCATGCGCGGGCACAATGAAAATCCATCCCACCGTGCTGGTGCTCACCCCCGTAAAGGACGCCGCGGCCCACCTGGAGGCCTACTTCGCCGCGCTCGACCGCCTTACGTATCCGCGCGAGCGGCTGTCGCTGGGGTTCCTGGAAGGCGACAGCGCCGACGACACGCACGACCTGCTGGCGGGGCGCCTCGCCGGGCTGCGCGAGCGCTACCGCGCGGCGGGGGTGTGGAAGCGCGACTTCGGCTACCACCCGCCCGGCGGGCCGTGGCGCCGCGAGGTGCAGCTCGAGCGCCGCAAGGTGCTGGCGCGCGCGCGGAACCACCTGCTTTTTCACGCCCTGGACGACGAGGAGTGGGTCCTGTGGCTTGACGTGGACGTGGTAGAGTACCCGCCCGACGTGATCGAGCGGCTGCTGGCCACGGGCAAGGACGTGGTGCATCCCAACTGCGTGCTGTCCTGGGGCGGCTCAAACTGGGACCGCAACGCGTGGCGCGACCACGGAACGCTTCACCTGGACGATCTTCGCGGCGAAGGCGACCTGGTTCCGCTCGACTCCGTGGGCGGCACCATGCTGCTGGTGCGCGCCGACGTGCACCGCGACGGGGTGATCTTTCCGCCGTTTCCCTACGGGCTGGGCAACTCCGCCATCCGCACCGACAACGACTGGCTCGGCGAGGTCGAGACCGAAGGCTTTGGAATCATGGCCGCCGACGCGGGCGTGCAGTGCTGGGGAATGCCCAACCTGGAGATCCGCCACGGGCGCCGGCGCCCCGCGCGCCCCATGCCGCGTGCCCCCCGGCCCCTTGCCGTCCCGCCGCGGGCGGCGCCGGACGGGGAGGCGGAGCGCTACCGGGCGCTGCTGGAAGATTGTGTGCGCACCCTTCCCCGGGCGCCGGAGCCCGGCCGCTTTCACGGGCGGGGGATCGTCGTGTGCGGCGGCGGCGACCGCTACTTTCCGCCGGCCTGGGTGTGCATCACGCTGCTGCGCCGCCACGGCTGCACGCTTCCCATCGAGCTGTGGCATCGCGGCCCGCGGGAGATGAGCGACGAGGCCGCGGCGCTGATGGCGCGGCTGGGGGTGCGGTGCGTGGACGCGTACCCGCTCGCGCGCGCGCAGGGGCTCAGCCACCTGGACTCGTGGGAGATCAAGCCGTTCGCCCTTGCGCACAGCCGCTTTCGCGAGGTGCTGCTGCTGGACGCCGACAACGTTCCCGTCCGCAATCCCGAGCCGCTTTTCCTGGACCCCACCTACCTTCTTCACGGATCGCTGTTCTGGCCCGACCGCTACACCGGCACGGGACCTCGCCGTGCGCTGCTGGCCCGCGAGGCGTGGGCCGCGTGCGGCGTTCCCTACCGCGTGGAGCCGGAGTTCGAGTCGGGCCAGGTGCTGGTGGACAAGGAGCGCTGCTGGGCGGCCCTGAACCTGGCGCTGCACCTGAACCGGCACTCCGCGTACTACTACCGGTGGTTCTACGGCGACAAGGACACCTTTCACCTCGCCTGGCGCAGGGTGGGGCTGGAGTACGGGCTGGTGCCGCACCCCCTGTTCGACCTGCACGGGGTGATGGTCCAGCACGACCCCGCCGGGCGCCCGCTCTTTCAGCACCGCACCGCGGCTAAGTGGACGCTGTCCGGCGCCAACCCGAACATTCCGGGGTTCCGGGACGAAGCGCTCTGCCATGCGGCGATGGCCGAGCTGCGACAGCTCTGGACGCCCCCCATGCGGCGCCACCCCGACGCGTTCACCCCGCTGGAGGCCGGCGTGTACCAGCGTCTTTCCGGCGAAGAGTGCGAGTTCAGCGTCGACGGGGGCGGGCACGTTCGCGTCCGGCTGGGGCCCGACTTCAGGATCGCGCCCGCCCCGCGCGTCCGTGACGCCACGTGGATGGTGGAGGAGGACGTGGGCGGCGGGCCGGTGCTGGCCGTCCGCGTGGCGTTCAACCACTGCTTTCTGCGGCCGGCGGACGATGGAAGCTGGCAGGGAAGCTGGCGCTGCGGACGCCGCTCCCCCGCCGCCCTGCGCCCGCTGGCCGTGACTTCCTGAGGGACCGCACCTCCACAACTTGAAGAGAAGCAACCGCTTATACCGAATCGGCAAAAGGACTGCGTCCAGAAGATCGCTGTCATTCTTGTGTGGAAGGCGCCGCGCAAAACCATGAGGGACGGAGCGCGCGCCTCGCTCAGGATGACACGTGGGGGCAGAATGTCTGAACCCCAACCGGAACGATGCTCGGCAACCCGGTATTACGCGGGAGAAACCGCTTGCGCGGCAGCGGGTCGAGAGCGGCGCCTCCCCAGGAAATCGGGCTCATTCTCAATCAACACCGTGATGCGGGATCGAACGCGCGGGCCCGTGCGGCTCATCCATCGGCCGGTGATCATCGTCGGAATGCCCCGGACGGGGAGCACGATGCTGTTCAACGCGCTGGCGCAGTCGCCGAGCGTCTTTACCGTGGGCCGCGAGAGCCACGGAATCATCGGCGGCATCCCGGGCCTGCCCGAGGCAGCGCGCGGATACGAGTCGAGCCGCCTTACGGCCCGCGACGCCACGGAGGAGGTGTCGCGCGCGCTGGTGACGCGGTTCCATGGCGCGCTGCGGAACCGGCGCGGCATGCGGGCCAGGAAAAGCGTGCGGATGCTGGAGAAGACGCCCCGCAACGCGCTGCGCGTCCCGTTCCTGAACGCGGTGTTTCCCGATGCGTTCTTCCTGTACCTGCACCGCGATCCGCTGGCCACCATCAGCAGCATGCTCGACGCCTGGCGGTCGGGGTGCATGGTCACCTTTCCCAGCCTTCCGGGCTGGACCGGCCTGCCCTGGTCCATGCTGCTGGTTGCCGGCTGGCGCGAGCTGAACGGCCGCCCGCTCGCGGAGATCGTGACCACCCAGTGGGCCACCGCCACCCGCATCCTGCTCGACGACCTGGAGTCGTTGCCGCCGGGCCGATGGGGGGTCACCACGTACGAGCGCCTGGTCGCCGAGCCGCGCCTGGAGATCGGGCGGATCTGCGCGCTCGCCGGGCTGGAGTGGGACCTCCCTCTCTCCGGCCGCCTTCCCGTGTCGGCGTCGGCGCTGACGCCCCCCGACCCGGCCAAGATGAACCGGAACCGCGCGGCACTCGAGGTGGCGGCGTCGCTGATCGGCGAGGTCGCGGTCCGGGCAGGGGCCGTTTGCCGGCGTGGAGACCAGACGGAATCCTGACATCGATTCCGCGGATTCCGTGCGCGCCTCGAACTGTCCTGTTTTTCACGCGGAGCCACGGAGGAGAAGGGAGAGCCGCGGAGAACGTCTGACCGGACCTCCGCGGCTCTCCGCGTCGCCGGCGTGAGTGCCTCTGGTCTCGCGGATCCGACAGGACGGGGCACGGGTCGGCGGCCGCGGCTCATCACGAGATACGCCCCCCGCGGAGGCTCCGCGGGGGGCGTATCTCGCCGTGAATCCACATCCCCGGATCAGCCGCTGTTCGGCACCGACATCATCAGGCCGGTGAGGGCGACGACCAGGCCCAGGTAGGTGCCCAGGGCACTGTTGTCCTCCTGCTCGGGGGCGGGCTGAAAGAGCTGCCACCCGGCGCCCAGCAGAACGAGGAACAGCACCCCTTCGTGCGACACCGCCCACGCCGCCGCCACGAACACCGCCGCGATGCCCCGGTGCACGCGGGTGAGCGCCTGAAAGCCGCGCCCGCCGTCCAGCTGCCAGATGGGGACCAGGTTGAACAGGTTGAGAAAGGCGCCCGTGTAGGTGATGGCGCCCCAGATGGGCGCGCCCGTGGCCAGGTACGCCAAATACGCCGCCACCGCCGCGCCGAGGCCCCACACCGGGCCCGCCAGACCGATGCGCGCGTCGGTGCGGGCGTCGGGCGGGGGTATGTGCAGGCGCACGAACGCGCCCAGGCCGGGGACGAACATGGGCGCCGACGCCGGCATTCCGAAGCGCCGCAGCGCCGCCACGTGCCCCATCTCGTGGATGTACAGCGAGACGACGAACCCCAGCGCGAACTTCCACCCGAACACGGTCCAGTACACGCCCAGGAACGCCAGCATCGACAGCAGCGTGCCCATCTTGGTCAGGCCCAGCAGGAGCAGCTTGGCCTTGGTCAGGATGAACAGGAGCACGGCCGTACCGATGGCCCCCGTCCGCGCCGCGGCGCGCGAGCCCTGTGGCGTCCCCTGCCCCGGCGCCGGGCCGTCCAGCGGGCCCAGCGCGGCGATGCGGGCGGCGATGGCGTCGCGCTGGCGGATGCCGGCCGGCAGCAGCGCCAGCGCCTGGTGCCACAGCTCCGCCGCGCGGACGCGGTCGCCGGCCTCCGTGGCGGCCTCGGCCTCCGTGGCCAGGCGCCGCAGCGTGTCCGCGTGCAGCAGCCGCCCGCAGGCAGGGCAGCCCAGCAGCCCCGCCGCCAGCTGCGAGCCGCACCCGTCGCAGGCAGCCGCGGCCGGCGCCGCGGGCGAGACCAGGAGGTCGCTCACCCGGCCAGCTGCGGCTGGACGGCGGGCGCCGCCGCGGGCGTCACGGCGTACGGACCGGTGATGGTGATCTCCGGCCGCTTGTTCTCACGCCACGCCTGGAACAGCGCCACCGCATGGATCACCGCCCCGATCGGCGCCGCGCCGATGGACAGGATGGGCACGACCAGCGAAAAGAGGAACGCCCCGATGTACAGCAGCGCCCCCGGGAGCACCACGCCATCCGGCTCCCGCGCGGCAGCCACGATCTGGGGGAGGTAACTGGTGCAGATGGCCAGGTAGGTGAGCCCGATGGCCATCGTCTGGTACAGCCACCCGCCACGGCGCTCCGAGCCCTTGCTTACCGCACGCCCCACCATCCAACCCACCAGCACCGCGATCAGCCCGAACTCCGATTTCGTTACCACGAAGACCCCGATGTACAACAGGCTCCCCGCCACCGCGGCGCCCGCACCGAAGAGGAGCGCGCGGCCAAAGCGGCCCGTCCGGCTGCCCTGTGGCTCCGCCTCCAGCGCGCCCCGGCAGGGTGTGCAGACCACGTGCATGTTGGCCATGTGGTACTCGCCCTCGATGGGGCGCCGGCAGGCCGTGCAGGACCGCTGCGGGGCGGCGGCGGTGGACGGCTCGGCCGTATCGAACTGGAGCGCACCCGTCTCGGGCGCCGCCGGCGTGAGGTCGGACATTCGTTTTCCCGGGGAGATCTGAACGTGAACGGGCGGTGGGTGCCCCGACGTTACGCAGCGTCCACGCTTCGCGCAACATCCGTTTCCTCGCGGCGGGACGTGCCACCGCGACGGGCCGGTGCTGAAATCACGGCGTGGAAGCCTGAAACTCGAGGGCGCGGACGTGCACGGGATGCGGACTGGCGTGCGAGGGGCGGCACACAACCAAGATAAACATGAAGACCAGCACGGACAAGACGCCTCTCGCCAGAAAAGTCTCGAAAGACGCGCAACCGAGCTACTCGTCAGGGACGCGGTGGATGCCGGGTGTCATCTCGAATCCCCAAAAGACTGCGTCCAGAAGAACGCTGTCATTCTGAG
>DASTVC010000031.1:0-20444 GCA_035759295.1 Longimicrobium sp.
TGCGGTCCAGCTTGCCGTTGGGGGTGACGGGGAAGGCGTCCAGCCGTACGAACGCGGCGGGAACCATGTAGTCCGGCAGCTGCTCGGACAGGTGCGCACGGAGCGCCTCGCTCTCCAGCGCCTCGCCCACGAAGTACGCCACCAGCCGCTTTCCGCCGGCCCCATCCTCCAGCGCCACCGCCACCGCCTCGCGCACGCCGGGGTGCACCGCAAGCCGCGCCTCGATCTCACCCAGCTCCACGCGGAAGCCGCGAACCTTCACCTGGAAGTCGGTGCGCCCCAGGTACTCCAGAAGACCAGTGCGTGAGTGCGTTAGTGCGTCAGTGCGTGAGTCCGCGGATCCCGAACCCACTTCCGCACTCACGCACTCACGCACTTCCGCACTTTCCTCCAGCCACCGGCACAGGTCGCCGGTGCGGTACAGCCGCGCCCCCGGCTCGCCGAAGGGATCGGGGACGAACCGCTCCGCCGTAAGCCGCGGCCGGCCCAGGTAGCCACGCGCCACCGCGGTCCCGCCGATGAAAAGCTCGCCGGCCACGCCTACGGGCACCGGCTCGCCGACGCGGTCCAGCACGTAGACCGTGGAGTTGTGGATCGCCCGGCCGATGGAAACACGCTCCGCGCCGGCATCGCACGCCCACTCGGTCACCTCGCCGGACTCCGTCGGCCCGTACTGGTTGAACAGGCCGACGTTGGGAAGCCGCTCGTGGAACTGCCGCACCAGCGCCGCGGAGACGGCCTCGCCGCTCACGGGGACGCGGAGAAGGCCCGTGCACGTCTCCGCCTCCGGGTGCTCCAGGAAGAGCTGGAGCATGGAGGGGACGAAGTGCGCCACGGTGATCCCCTCGCGGCGGATCGTCTCCACCAGGTACGCCGGGTCGCGATGGCCGCCGGGGCGCGCCATCACCAGCCGCGCGCCCACCATCAGCGGCCAGAAGAACTCCCAGAACGAGACGTCGAAGGAGAACGGCGTCTTTTGCAGCAGCGCCTCGTCCGCCGTCATCCCGTACCGGTCCTGCATCCACGCCAGCCGGTTCACCAGGCTCCCGTGCTCCAGCATCACCCCCTTGGGGCGGCCCGTGGAGCCGGAGGTGAAGAGGACGTGCGCCAGGTTCCCCGGCCCGACGCCCTCCCGGCCGGGATTCGCATCCGGCTGGTGGGCCCACGCCGCCGCGTCCGCCAGGTCCAGCACCGGAATGGCGGACCCCGCCGACAGCGCGGCGGCGGTGGCGGCCTGCGGCGGGTGCGTCAGCAGGACGGCGGGGGCGCTGTCCTCGACCATGTTGCGCAGCCGGTCCACCGGGTAGCTGGAGTCCAGCGGAACGTACGCTCCGCCGGCCTTGAGGATGCCCAGCAGCCCCACCACCATCTCCACACTGCGCTCCACGCAGATCCCCACCCGTACGTCCGGTCCCACGCCGAGGGCGCGGAGGTGGTGCGCCAGCCGGTTGGCCCGCGCGTTCAGCTCCGCGTACGTCACCCGCTCGCCCTCGAACACCACCGCCACCGCGCCCGGCGTGCGCTCCACCTGCGTCTCGACGACGTCGTGGACGCACGCCTGGCGCGGGTACTCCCGCGCCGTGTCGTTGAACTCGCGCACCACCCGCCGGCGCTCGGCCTCGGGGAGCACGCCCAGCCGGCCCAGATCGGCCGCGGGCGCGGTCTCCAGCGCCTGCACCAGCGACTCGAGCGCGGCGTGCATCAGCAAGCACACCCGCTCGGCCCCGACGTGCGCCACGACCTGCGCCGAGAGCGCCATCGCCTCGCCCAGGTCGTCCACCGACATCATCACCGGATAGCTGGTCCGGTCCGCGCCCTGGCCCGTCGCGCCGCTGGCCGCCGGAAGGACCCCGCCCGTCATTACGCTGTGCCGGTAGTTCATCAGCGCCGTAAACAGCGGCGCCGGCGCCTCCACGCCGCTGCACCGCTGCGCCAGCACCAGCGAGGCGTGCTCGTGGCGCAGCAGCCGGGCCAGCAGCGCGTGCGTCTGCCGCACGCCCGCCTCGGCCCCCACGTTCCCCAGCCGGACCCGGATGGGGAGCGTGTTGATGAAGGGGCCGATCACCCGCTCGGAGCCTTCCCCGCCCTGCATCCGGCCGAACAGCACCGTGCCGAACACCACGTCGTCGCGTCCCGACACCGTCGCCAGCACCTGTCCCCAGGCCACGTGGCACACCGTCGCCGCGCTCACCCCCAGCCCGCGCGCGCGCTCCCGCAGCCGCGCGGCGAGCCCCGCTTCCACGAGCATCCGCGCCTGCTCGATCCCGGACCCGTCGCCCCGCGCGTCCAGCAGCCCGAACGGCGCCGTCGGCTCGTCCACGTCGCCCAGCATCTCCTCGAAGAACGCCTGGTGCTCGTCCGTGCTCACCCCCAGCCGCGCCTGCGCCACGAAGTTGCGGAACGGCAGCGGCGCGGGGAGCTCGTCGCCCCGCCCCTGCAGGTACGCCTGGATCTCTTCGCGCAGTACGTCGTGCGCCGTGTGGTCGCCGGTGAGGTGGTGGCGCAGCAGCAGGAGCACCCAGCGTCCGTCCGCGTCGCGCGCCACGCAGGCACGCATCAGCGGCGCCCGGCGGATGTCGATGCGGTGGTGGCGCGGGTCGAAGCGGCGGTACAGCTGCTCCGCCACGTCGCCCGCGGCCGGGTCCAGCTCCACCTCCTCCACGGGGAGCGGGGCCGCGCGCCAGACCACCTGCACCGGTTCCGGCAGCCCCTCCCACGCGATCGCCGTGCGCAGGATGTCGTGGCGCGCGATCACGGCGCGGAGCGCCTCAAGGTACGCGTCCAGCCGCTCCCGGCTCGCCAGCCGCCCGACGGTGGCCAGCAGGTAGGGATCGCCCTCCGCCGTGGCCAGGTGGTGGAAGAGAAAGCCTTCCTGCAGCGGAGCCAGCGGATAGATGTCCTGCACGTTGGCCGCGCCGCCCGGCACCGTCGCCACGAGGGCGTCGACCGCCGCCTGGTCCAGCGACACCAGCGGCAGCATCTCCGGCGTGATCACCGGGCTGCCGTCCGGAATGCGGTTCGCCGGCACCTGCACCCCGGCGTGCTCGCCCGCCACGGCGGCCGCGAGCGACGCCAGCGTGGGCGCGCCGAACAGCGTGCGCACGTCGGCGTGCAGCCCCCGCGTCCGCATGCGCGCGATCAGCGTGACCGCGAGCAGCGAGTGCCCGCCCAGCTCGAAGAAGCCGTCGTTGCGGCCCACACGGTCCACCCGCAGCACCTCGGCCCAGATCTCCGCCAGCACCGTCTCGGTCTCGCCTACCGGCGCCTCGTAGCCGCGCCGCGCGAAGGCGTCGCCCTCGGGCGCGGGGAGCGCCTTGCGGTCCACCTTGCCGTTGGGGTTCAGCGGAAGCGCCTCCAGCCGCACGTACGCCGTCGGCACCATGTAGTCCGGCAGCGTCTCGCCCAGGTGCGCCCGCAGCGCGTCGATCTCCGCCGTCTCGTCGCCCACCACGTACGCCACCAGGCGCTTGTCGCCCGGCGTGTCCTCGCGCACCGCCACCACCGCCTCGCGCACGCCCGGGTGCTCCACCAGCCGCGCCTCGATCTCGCCCGGCTCGATGCGGAAGCCGCGGATCTTGACCTGGTGGTCCGTGCGGCCCAGGAACTCCAGCTCTCCCGAGGCCAGCCACCGCACCCGGTCGCCGGTGCGGTACATCCGGCCGCCGAACACGGCGGAGAACGGATCGGGGACAAAGCGCTCCGCCGTAAGCTCCGGCCGGCCCAGGTAGTCGCGCGCCACGCTCCGCCCGCCCAGGCACAGCTCGCCCGGCGCGCCCACGGGGGCCACCTCGCCGCCCGGCAGCAGCACGTACAGCGCGGCGTTCCCCAGCGGCCGCCCCACCATCTGCCGCGAGGCGGGCTCACTCCCCAGCCGGTGCGTGGCGCAGATGATGGCGGCCTCGGTGGGCCCGTACAGCACGTTGATCTCCGCCGCCGGGAAGGCGACGCGCATCTCCTCCAGCAGGTCCGGCGCGACCGCGTCACCGCCCACGAAGGCACGCCGCAGGCCGGGGAGCACGCCCTCCGGCGTCGAGCGCACCTCGCGGACGATGCCGCGCATGAGCGCGGGGACGGCGTGCATCACGGTGCAGCCGGCCAGCTCCTCCACCAGGCGCGGCACCTCCAGCACGCGGTCGCGGGGGAACAGACGCACGCTTCCGCCGGCCAGCAGGGGAAGCAGCGCCTCGAAGATCCAGATGTCGAACGCAAAGCTGGCCAGCGACGGCGACCGGTCCGCGGGCCCGAAGCCGAACGCCCGGCCCGCCGCGGCCATGGTGGCGGCCAGGGCGCCGTGCTCCACGCGCACCCCCTTGGGGCGGCCGGTGCTGCCGGAGGTGTAGATGACGTACGCCAGGTGCTCCGGCCGCGCGTCGCCGCGCGCCGGGTCCATCTCCGGCTCCTGCGCCCACTCCGCCGCGTCGGCGTCGATGCGGATGCACGGCGTCTCCACGCCGGCGAACGTCTCCGCGAGCGACGCCTGCGTCAGCAGCACGGCGGGCGCGCTGTCGGCCAGCGTGTAGGCCAGCCGGTCCGCGGGATACGCCGGATCCAGCGGGACGTAGCCGCCGCCGGCCTTGAGCACGGCGAGCACGGCGACCATCATCTCCCCGCCGGGCTCCACGCACACCCCCACGCGCACGTCCGGCCCCACGCCGCGGCGGACCAGGTGGTGGGCCAGCCGGTTCGCCCGCCGGTTCAGCTCCGCGTAGGTGAGCTCCCCGCCGTCATGGATCACCGCGGTCGCGTCGGGCGTGCGTGCCGCCTGCGCCTCGAAGAGCGCGTGGACGAGCGGCGCGGCGGCATGCGCCTCCGCGCGGTTCCACTCCTCCAGCACCAGGGCGCGCTCGCTGGCGGGCATGAGCGCCAGCCGCTCCACCGGCCGGTGCTCGTCCGCCACCATCTCCTCCAGCACGCGCCGCAGGTAGCCCAGCCAGCGCTCCACCGTCTCCCGCTCGAAGAGCGACGTGGCGTACTCCACCCCGGCCGTGATCCCCCCGTCCCGCTCCATGAAGCTGAGCGAAAGGTCGAACTTGGCCGTCACGCGCGCGGCCGGGGCCGACGGGGACAGCGGCGACGGGGACGGCGCCGCTCCGGAAAGGCCCGGACCATCCGCGGACGCGTTCTGCCAGGCGAAGAACACCTGGAAGACGGGGGTGTGCGAAAGGCTGCGCACGGCGTCCACCCGCTCCACCACCTGCTCGAAGGGGATGTCCTGGTGCTGCTGCGCGCCCAGCGCCCGCTCCTTTACCCGCCCCAGCAGCTCCGCCACCGTGGGCGCGCCGGAGAGGTCCACCCGGAGCGCCAGCGTGTTCACGAAGAAGCCGATCAGCCCCTCGACCTCCCGCCGCCCCCGGTTGGCCACGGGGGTGCCGATCACCACGTCGTCCTGGCCCGCGAGCCGGCCCAGCACGGTGGCCCATGCGGCCATCACCACCATGTACGTCGACATCCCGTGCCGCCGTGCCAGCGCCTTGACCCCCTCCGCGAGCGCCCCGTCCAGCTGCACGCCGAACTGCGCCCCCGCGGGGTCCGTCTGCGCCGGACGCGGATGGTCGGTGGGAAGCTCCAGGAGCTCCGGCGCGCCCGCGAGCGCGCGCGTCCAGTAGTCCGCCTGCGCCTGCAGGACCTCGCCCGCGACCCACTTGCGCTGCCACACCGCGTAGTCCGCGTACTGCACCTCCAGCGCGGGGAGCGGGTCCGCCGCCCCGCGGCGGAACGCCGCGTACAGCGCGTCCAGCTCCCGGCCCAGCACGTCGCTCGACCAGCCGTCGCTGACGATGTGGTGCATCGTGATCAGCAGCAGGTGGTCGTCCGCGGCCAGGCGAATGAGCCGTCCGCGGATGAGCGGGCCCCGCTCCAGGTCGAACCGCGTGCCCGACTCCTCGGCCAGCAGCCGGCCCAGCGCGGCGTCCGCGTCGGATCGGCCGCCGAGGTCGTGCTCCACCAGGTTGAACCCGACGTCCGCCGGCGCAATCCGCTGCCCGGGAACCCCGTCCGTCTCGGTGAACGTGGTGCGCAGGGCCTCGTGGCGGGCCACGATCCGGTCCAGCGCGCGCACCAGCGCCCCGCGGTCCAGCTCACCCGCCAGCCGCCGGCGCATGCGCACGTGGTAGGTGCTGCCCAGGTCGCCCAGCTGCTCCAGGAACCAGAGACGCTGCTGGGCGAACGAGAGCGGGATGGGCCCCTCGCGGGGAGCGCGCTCGATCGGCGGCAGCTCCGCCCGCGCCGCCATCCCCGCCTCGCGCGCGAAGTCGCTGAGCACGGGCCGGGCGAACACCTCGCCCAGCGGCATCTCCACACCCAGCACCTGCCGCACGCGCGAGGTCACCCGCACCGCCAGCAGCGAGTGCCCGCCCAGCTCGAAGAAGTGGTCCCAGCGGCCCACCCGCTCGATCCCCAGCACCTCGGCCCAGATCTCCGCCAGCGCCTGTTCGGCTTCGGTCTGCGGAGCCTCGTAGCCGTGCCGCGCGAAGGCGTCGCCCTCGGGCGCCGGCAGCGCCTTGCGGTCCAGCTTGCCGGTGCGCCCCAGCGGCAGCTCCTCCAGCCGCACGTACGCCGCCGGCACCATGTACGCCGGCAGCCGCTCGCCCAGGTGCGCCCGCAGGCTCTCGACCTCCACCGGCCCGTCGCCCACCCAGTACGCCACCAGGCGCGTATCGCCCGGCGTGTCCTCGCGGATCAGCACCGCCGCGTGGCGCACGCCCGGGTGGTCCTTCAGCCGCTCCTCGATCTCCCCCAGCTCGATGCGGTAGCCGCGCACCTTCACCTGGAAGTCGATGCGGCCCAGGAACTCCAGCTCGCCGTCCGGCAGCCACCGCGCCCGGTCGCCCGTGCGGTAGAAGCGCTCCCCCGGCGCGGCGAACGGGTCCGGGACGAACTTTTCCGCCGTGAGCCCCGGCCGCCCCAGGTATCCGCGCCCCACGCCCACGCCGCCGATGTACAGCTCGCCCGCGACGCCCACCGGTGCCGGCTGCATCCGCGCGTCCAGCACGTAGTGGGTCAGGTTCTGGATCGGCCTGCCGATGGGGATGCGCCCCTCGGCGTGGCGCCCGGCGGGGATCTCGTACAGCGAGCAGCCGACGACCGTCTCCGTGGGGCCGTACTCGTTCAGCAGCCGCACCGCGGGCGCGTGCCGGGCCCAGAACAGCGTGGGCTCCGCCATCAGGTTGTCCGCGCCGATCACCAGCGTGGCCGCCGCCCGCACCGCGTCTTCCGGCGACAGCACCTGGTTCAGCAGCGACAGGTGCGTGGGGGTGATCTTGATCATGGCGTACCGCGGCCCGCGCCGCAGCACGTCCGCCAGCGCCTCGACGCCTGGGC
The DNA here is from genome assembly GCA_035759295.1 of Longimicrobium sp. GTDB lineage: Bacteria > Gemmatimonadota > Gemmatimonadetes > Longimicrobiales > Longimicrobiaceae > Longimicrobium. Next base: position 7,321 of record DASTVC010000031.1, read on the forward strand.
CTTCCGGCAGCAGCTCCACCGGCTGCCCGGCGAAGAGCGGGACGAAGTTGGCCAGCGTCAGGTCCACCGCCATCGACGAGAACACCGGCGCGCCGCTGCCCCCGGCGGAAAGATATTCCTCCCGCGCCCAGGCGAAGTAGTTCACGGGCCCGTAGTGGTGCATCAGCACGCCCTTGGGGCGTCCCGTGGAGCCGGAGGTGTAGTAGATGTAGGCCAGGTTTTCCGCCGTCACGCCGCTCTCCGGCCGCTCCGCCGGCTCGCGCGCAAGGACGTCGGCCATCCGGTCGATCCACAGCGTCTCCGGCCGCGCCTCCGGCAGCCCCTCCGCCAGCCACGACTGCGACACCAGCACCCGCGCCCCGCTGTCCTGCAGCACGTACCCCAGGCGGTCCGCGGGGTGGGTGGGCTCCAGCGCCACGTACGCCGCCCCCGCCTTCATGATGCCGAAGAACACGGGGAGCAGGTCCAGGCTGCGCTCCATGCACAGCGCCACCCGGTCCTCCCGTCCCACCCCCAGGGAGCGGAGGTGGTGCGCCACCTGGTTCGCCCGCCGGTCCAGCTCCGCGAAGGTGAGCTGCCCGCCCGCGAAGACCACGGCGGCCGCGTCCGGCGTGCGCTCCACCTGGGCCTCGAACAGGCCGTGGATGCTGGAATCAGCCGGGTACGCCGCCTCCGTGCGGTTCCACTCCTCCACCACCCGCGCGCGCTCCGCTTCGGGAAGCACGTGCAGCCGCCCCAGCGGGGCGCCGGGCGCGGTCTCCAGCGCCGCCACCAGCGATTCCAGCGCGGCGTGCATCATGTCGCACACCCGCAGCGACTGCACCGACGACGGTGCCAGCACGGTGAGCCCGAAGCCGTCGCCCCGGTCGTCCACCGACAGCGTAAGCGGGTAGGAGGTCCGCTCGCCGCCCTGGCTCGTTCGTACGCCGCGCGCCGGCACCGCGGCCGCGGGCGTCCGGCGCTTGCCGTACCGGTAGTTCAGCAGCGACGTGAACAGCGGAGCGGACGCGTCCACCGCGCTGCACCGCTGCGCCAGCACCAGCGAGGCGTGCTCGTGGCGCAGCAGCCCGGCCAGCAGCACCTGCGTCTGCCGCACGCCCGCCTCCGCCCCCACGTCGCCGGTGCGGACGCGGATGGGGAGCGTGTTGAGGAAGGGGCCCATCACCCGCTCGGCGCCCTCGCCGCCCTGCATGCGGCCGAACAGCACCGTGCCGAACACCACGTCGTCGCGCCCCGACGCCCGCGCCAGCACCTGCCCCCAGGCCAGGTGGCACAGCGTGGCCGCGCTCACCCCCAGCGCCCGCGCGCGGTCCCGCATCCGGGCGGCCAGCGGGGCGTCCACGTCCAGCCGCGCCTCTTCCATCGCGGCCCCATCGCCCCGCACATCCAGCAGCCCGAACGGCGCCGTCGGCTCATCCACGTCGCCGAGCATCTCGGCGAAGAACGCCCGGTGCTCCTCCTGGCTCACGCCCAGCCGCACCTGCGCCACCAGATTGCGGAATGGCGCCGGCCGGGGCAGCGTGTCCGCGCGCCCCTGCAGATGCGCCTGGATCTCCTCCCGCAGCACGGTCATCGTGGTGTGGTCGCCGGCGAGGTGGTGAAGGACCTGCAGAAGCAGCCACCCCTCCCCCTCCGCCTCGCGCGCCACGTAGGCGCGCATCAGCGGCGCCCGGCGGATGTCGATCCGGTGGTGCCGCGGGTCGAAGCGCGCGTACAGCTGCTTCGCCAGGTCCCCGTCCGCCGGGTCCAGCTCTACCTCCTCGACGGGAAGCGGGGCCTCGCGCCAGACCACCTGCACCGGCTCGGGGACGTCCTCCCACACGATCGCCGTGCGCAGGATGTCGTGCCGCGCGATCACCGCGCCGAACGCCTCCAGGTAGGCGTCGAGCCCCTCCCGGGCCGCGAAGCGGCTGGGGACGGCCAGCAGGTAGGGATCGCCCTCCGTCGAGGCCAGGTGGTGGAAGAGAAAGCCTTCCTGCAGCGGGGCCAGCGGGTAGATGTCCTGCACGTTGGCCGCGCCGCCCGGCACGGCCGCCACGATGGCGTCGATCTCCGCCTGCGTCAGCGACACCAGGGGCAGCATCTCGGGACGGATGGGCGGCGGCGTCCACCACTCGCCGTCATCGCCCATCCGCTCCAGGAGCTCCGCCTTGTGCGCGCGCAGAGCGGCCACCAGCGCGGGGTCCAGCTGCTCGCGGCTCCCCGCCACGCCCAGCTCGCCCCCGCGGTTGCGGAGCCGGATGCCGGCGGCGTCGATCCGGGCGAAAACCGCGTCCAGCGTCATGGGATCATCCACCATCGTCACAGGAACATCTCCACTTCTTCTTCGTTCGGCTCGGCCGCGCGTGCCGCGGCCTCGGGGATCAGGTTCTCCGGGACCGCCGCCTCGACGGGCGCGCTCCCGACGGCGGCCGCGAACTCCGCCAGCGTGGGCGCGGTAAACAGTGCGCCCACGTCGGCGTGCAGCCCCTGCAGCCGCATCCGCGCGATCAGCGTCACGGTCAGCAGCGAGTGTCCGCCCAGCTCGAAGAAGCTGTCGTCGCGGCCCACCCGGTCGATCCCGAGCACCTCGGCCCAGATCTCCGCCAGCGCCGTCTCCACCTCGCCCACGGGCGCCTGGTACTCGCGCGACGCAAACGCGTCGCCCTCCGGAGCGGGAAGCGCCTTGCGGTCCACCTTGCCGTTGGGCGTCAGCGGCAGCTGCTCGAGCCGCGCGTACGCCGCCGGCACCATGTAGTCCGGCAGCGCATCGCCCACGTGCGCCCGCAGCACGTCCGCCGCGGCCGTCTCGTCGCCGACCACGTACGCCACCAGCCGCTTCTCGCCCGGCGCGTCTTCCCGGACGAGCACGACCGCTTCGCGCACGGCGGGGTGCTCCAGCAGGCGCGTCTCGATCTCGCCCAGCTCGACGCGGAAGCCGCGCACCTTGACCTGCGCGTCCACGCGGCCCGCGAACTCCAGCTCGCCCGCCGCGTTCCAGCGGGCCCGGTCACCCGTGCGGTACAGCCTGGCGCCCGGCTCCGCGCCGAACGGATCGGGAACGAAGCGCTCGGCCGTGAGCGCCGGACGGCGCCAGTAGCCGCGTCCCACCGTCGCGCCGCCGACGTACAGCTCACCCGCCGTCCCGCGCGACACCGGCTCGCCCGCCGCGTCCAGCAGGTAGACGCGCACGTTGGCCACCGGGCGGCCGATGGGCGGCGGCGCGGAGGCGCCGGGGACGTAGTCGTGCAGGGTGGTGCAGACCGTCGCCTCCGTGGGGCCGTACCCGTTGATCAGCCGCCGGCCGGCCGACCAGCGCGCCATCAGCTCCACGGCCGGGGCGTCGCCGGAGACGATCAGGGTGTGGATGGACGGCAGGCGCTCGTCGTCCGGGAGCGCCGCCAGCACGGCGGGGGGCAGGATGGCGTGCGTGATCCCCTCTTCCGCCACGACGCGGACCAGGTCGTCGCCCGCGAGCGGGCCCGGCTGGCCGGACAGGTGCAGCGACGCGCCCCGGGCCAGCGCCAGGAAGACCTCGTACACGTGGCCGTCGAAGCTGAAGGAGGCGAACTGCAGCACGCGGCTCCCCGCCTCCAGCGGCAGCGACCGCTCCTGCGCCGCCACCATCCCGCACACGTTGCGGTGCTGGATCATGGCGCCCTTGGGGCGGCCGGTGGAGCCGGAGGTGTAGATCAGGTACGCCGGGTGCGCCGGCCGCAGAGCGCCGCGCTCCGGATCGGTCGCCGGCGCGCCGGCCCAGGCCGCCTCGTCCGCGAGGTCCAGCAGCGGCACCCCGGCGTCCGCGAAGCGCGCGACCAGCGGGCCGCGGGCCAGCAGCAGCGCGGGCGCGCTGTCCTCCAGCATCCAGCGCACCCGCTGCTCCGGGTAGTCCGGATCCAGCGGCACGTACGCACCGCCCGCCTTGAGCACGGCCAGCAGCGCCTCCACCATCCCGGGACCGCGCTCCACGGAGATCGCCACCCGCGTGTCCGGCCCCACCCCGAGCGAGCGGAGGTGGTGCGCCAGACGGTTGGCGCGCGCGTTCAGCTCGGCGTAGCTCAGCCGGACCCCGCCGCACGACAGCGCCAGCGCGTCCGGCGCGCGCTGCGCCTGCCGCTCGAAGAGCTCGTGGGCGCACGAATCGCTCGCGTACTCCGCTTCCGTCCGGTTCCACTCCTCCAGCACCCGCGCCCGCTCCGCCCGCGGCAGCATCGGCAGCCGCGCCACGGACTGGTGCTCGTCCGCCGCCATCGCGGCCAGCACCCGCCGCAGGTAGCCGAGCCACCGCTCCACGGTTTCCCTGTCAAAGAGCGACGTTGCGTACGTCACGTCCCCGGTGATCCGGCCGTGCGCCTCGCGGAGCGTGAGCCCCAGGTCCTGCTTTACGGTGCGGCCCTCGTCCGGCGTGTTCACGCCGCCGAGTGTCAGCCCCGGGAGCTCCATGCCCCCGCGCGGGATGTTCTGCCAGGCGAACATCGCCTGATAGAGCGCGCCGTGCGCGAGGCTGCGCTCCGGGGCGGCCAGCTCCACCACCTGCTCGAAGGGGATGTCCTGGTGATGCTGCGCGCCCAGCGCCCGCTCCTTCACCCGCTCCAGCAGCTCCGCCACGGTGGGCGCGCCCGACAGGTCCACCCGCACCGCCAGCGTGTTGATGAAGAACCCGACCAGCCCCTCGATCTCCCGCCGGCCGCGGCCGGCCGCGGGCGTGCCGATCACCACGTCGTCCTGGCCGGACAGGCGGGAGAGCACCACCGCCCAACCCGCCATCAGCGTCATGAACAGCGTCGTGCCCTGCCGCCGCGACAGCGCCGCCAGCCCCGCCGTCAGCTCCTCGTCCAGCTCCACCATGAGCCGCGCCCCACGGGGGTCCGCCACCGCCGGCCGCGGAAAGTCGGTGGGCAGCGTCAGCAGCGCCGGAGCGCCCGCCAGCGTGCGGGTCCAGTACTCCTCCTGTTCGCGCAGGACGTGGCCCTCCACCCAGCGCCGCTGCCAGGCCGCGAAGTCCGGGTACTGCACCGGCAGCGGGGGAAGGTGCGCCTCCCGTCCCTGGACGCGGGCGGCGTAGAGCGTGGACAGCTCGCTGGTGAGCACCCCCATCGACCATCCGTCGGTGACGATGTGGTGCATCGTCAGAAGCAGCACGTGGTCGTCCGCCGCCACCCGCACCAGCCGCCCGCGGATGAGCGGGCCCCGCTCCAGGTCGAAGAGCTCGCGCGTCTCCTCCGCCATGACGCGGGCAATCCCGGCTTCCCCGTCCGCCTCCCCGGCCAGGTCGTCCTCGCGAAGCAGGAACCCGACGTCCACCGGCGCGATCCGCTGCTCCGGAAGGCCGTCCACCTCCGCGAACGTCGTCCGCAGCGCCTCGTGGCGGGCCACCACGCCGTCCAGCGCGGCAGCCAGCGCCGCCCGGTCCAGCTCGCCGCGCATTCGCAGCCGCGCGCTCATGTGGTACGTGCTGCCCTGGCCTCCCATCCGCTCCAGGAACCACAGCCGCTGCTGGGCAAAGGAGAGCGGCAGGCGCCCCTCCCGGTCGGCGCGCTCGATGGGCGGAAGCTGCGCCCGCGCCGTCGTCATCAGCTCCCGCGCGAAGTCACGGAGCACGGGCCGGGTGAACAGCTCGCCAAGCGCGACCTTCACCCCCAGCACCTGCCGCACCCGCGAGATCACCTGCACCGCCCGCAGCGAGTGTCCGCCCAGGTCGAAGAACTGGTCCCGGCGGCCCACCCGCTCCACGCCCAGCACCTCGGCCCAGATCCCGGCCACGATCTCCTCCACCCCGTCGGCCGGGGGCTCGTAGGCGCGCGCGGCGTACGCCTCGCCCTCCGGCGCGGGGAGCGCCTTGCGGTCCACCTTGCCGTTGGGCGTGAGCGGAAGCGCCTCCAGCCACACGAAGGCCGCCGGCACCATGTACCCCGGCAGCGACGCGGCCAGGTGCGACCGCAGCGCCTCCGCCGGCAGCGCCTCGCCCACCCAGTACGCCACCAGCCGGTCCTCCCGCGCCACCGCCACCGCGGCGCGCACCCCCGCCATCTCCGCCAGGCGCGACTCGACCTCGCCCGTCTCGATGCGGTACCCGCGCACCTTGACCTGGCCGTCGCCGCGGCCCAGGAACTCAAGCGTGCCGTCCGCCCGCCACCGCCCCGCGTCGCCCGTGCGGTACATCCGCGCGCCGGGCTCCGGAGAGAACGCGTCGGCGACGAAGCGCTCCGCCGTCACCGCGGGCCGGTCCAGGTAGCCGCGCGCCACCCCCGATCCGCCGATGCAGATCTCCCCCGCCACGCCCGTGGGCACCGGCTCGCCGTGGGCGTCCAGCACGTAGATGCGCGTGTTGCCGATCGGCCGGCCGATGGGCGCGGCGACGTCCGCCACCTCCGGCGTCCACCGCAGCCAGGACGAGGCCACCGTGGTCTCCGTGGGGCCGTACATCTGGTACAGCGCCGCGTCCGGCAGCACCTCGCCAAGGCGGCGCGCGATGGCCGGCGCCAGCGCCTCGCCCCCGTTGATCACGCGCTCGAGCGACGTGCACTCCCCCGCCTCCGGGTGCTCCACGAAGGCGCCCAGCAGCCCCGGCGCGTGCATGGTGCCGATCCCCTCGCGGCGGATGAGGTCCACCACGTAGTCCGGGTCGCCGTGGCCCCCGGGGCGCGCCATCACGATCCGGGCGCCCACCGTCAGGGGCCAGAACAGCTCGCGCACCGACACGTCGAAGCTGAACGAGATGCGCTGCAGCACCGCCTCGCCCGGCCGCAGCCGCCACGTGTCCTGGCTCCACGCCAGCAGGTTGGCCACGCTCCGGTGGTGGTTGACCACGCCCTTGGGACGGCCGGTGGAGCCCGAGGTGTAGATGACGTAGCAGGCGTGGTCGGGCGTCAGGCTCGGCACCGTGGGCGCGGTGCCCGGCTGATGCGCCCAGGGTGCGGGGTCCGCCAGGTCCACGACGGGGACGCCGGCGCCGGCGAAGCGCGCGGCCAGCGGTCCCTGCGTCAGGAGGACGGCGGGCGCGCTGTCCGCCAGCATGTACGCCAGCCGGTCCTCCGGATACGACGGATCCAGCGGGACGTAGGCGCCGCCGGCTTTCAGGATCCCGAGGAGCCCGACCATCATCTCCGGCCCGCGCTCCAGGCAGATGCCCACCCGCACGTCGGGACCCACGCCCAGCCCGCGGAGGTGGTGCGCCAGCCGGTTGGCGCGCGCGTCAAGCTCCGCGTACGTGAGGTGGTCCCCCTCGAACGTCAGCGCCACCGCGTCCGGCGTGCGCGCCACCTGCGCTTCGACGAGCGTGTGGATGCACGACGGGCCCGCGTGGTCCGCCTGCGTGCGGTTCCACTCCTCCACCAGGCGCACGCGCTCGCTCGCGGGCATGAGCGCCAGCCGGTCGACCCGCCGATGCTCGTCCGCCACCATCTCCTGCAGCACCCGCCGCAGGTAGCCGAGCCACCGCTCCACGGTCTCCCGGTCGAAGAGCGCCGTCGCATACGTCACCCCGCCCACGATCCGGTCCTCCGCCTCCCACAGCGTGAGCGACAGGTCGAGCTTGGCCGTCGTAAGCCGGTCCCCGCCGCCCCCGGTCATCGACAGCCCCGGCAGGCTGGGTCCTCCGTCTCCCTCTCCATGGCTGGTGTTCTGCCAGGTGAACATCACCTGAAAGAGCGGGTGGTGCGACATGCTGCGCACGGGGTCTACCCGCTCCACCACCTGCTCGAAGGGGATGTCCTGGTTCTGCTGGCCGTCGAGCACCCGGTCCTTTACCCGCCCCAGCAGCTGCGCCACCGTAGCCCCACCCGAAAGGTCCAGGCGCAGCGCCAGCGTGTTGATGAAGAAGCCGATCAGCTTCTCGACCTCGGGCCGCCTGCGGCCCGCCGTCGGCGTGCCGACCACCACGTCCTCCACCCCCGAAAGCCGGCCCAGCACCACGGCCCACCCCGCCAGGAGCGTCATGTACAGCGTGGCCCCGTGCCGGCGCGACAGCGCCTTGAGCCCCGCCGTGAGATCCGCGTCCAGCGCCAGCTCCACCCGCGCCCCCGTATGGTCGACCTCCGCGGGCCGCGGGCGGTCGGCGGGGAGCGCCAGGAGCTCCGGCGCACCGCCCAGCGTCCGCGTCCAGTAGTCCGCCTGCTCCCGCAGAACGTCGCCCTCCACCCACTGCCGCTGCCACGCCGCGAAGTCGGCGTACTGCACCGGCAGCGCGGGAAGGCTGGCCTCCCGCCCCTGGGCATGGGCGCCGTACAGCGCGGAGAGCTCGCCGAAGAACACCCCCGTCGACCAGCCGTCGCTGACGATGTGGTGCACGGTAACCAGCAGCATGTGGTCGTCTTCGGCCAGCCGGATGAGCCGGCCGCGGGCGAGCGGCCCGCGCTCCAGGTCGAAGGGTGCACGCGCCTCCTGCGACGTCAGCCGGTCCAGCTCCGCCTCGGTGTCCGCCCGTCCGCTCAGGTCGTGCTCCACCAGGGGGAATCCGCTGTCCGCGGGCGCGATCCGCTGCTCCGGGACGCCGTCCACCTCCACGAACGTGGTGCGCAGCACCTCGTGGCGGGCCACGATTCCGTCCAGCGCGCGCGCCAGCGCCGCCCGGTCCAGCGGGCCCCGCAGGCGCAGGCGCTTGGCGATGTGGTACGTGCTGCCCAGGTCCCCCAGCTGCTCCAGGAACCACAGCCGCTGCTGCGCGAACGACAGCGGAAGGCGCGCCTCGCGGTCGGCGCGCTCGATCGGCGGAAGCTCCGACCCCTTGCGCTCGAGGTCACGGGCCAGCGCCATCTTCAGCAGCCTGCGGCGCTCGGCCGGCGTCAGGTCGGTCAGGGTCGATTCGGAGTTCATGAGCGTTGCTGTGGTGTTCGTTTAAATTCAAGCGGCAAGCGCGTTCTTGCGTCCCGCCGGGGCACGTCTGAGTCTGCCAGTCCGGTTCGTTCCGGTTGATCGGTCCCGGTCACGCCGGCCCGGCCGGGCTCCCGCGCGGGCCCGCGGACGCCGTCCCGTGGCGCGCGGCCTTAACGCCGCGCGTGCGGCGCCCCTCGTGCTGGCGGTACGTCATCCGAAGGCGGGCTCGCGGGCCAGCTCCAGCAGCTCGGCGAGCGCTTCGGGGTCGAACTGGGCCAGCTGGGCGTCCAGGATCTCCCCGGCGAAGTCCATGAGCACGGGCCGGGCGAACAGCTCGCGCAGCGCGACGTCCACCCCCAGCTCCTGCCGTACCCGCGAGACCACCCGCACCGCCGACAGCGAGTGTCCGCCCAGCGCGAAGAAGTCGTCCCCGCGGCCCACCCGCTCCAGGCGCAGCACATCGGCCCAGATCCCGGCCAGCGCCTCCTCCGTCTCGTCCACCGGCGCCTCGTACTCCCGCGTGGCGTAGGCGTCTCCCTCGGGATCGGGCAGGGCCGCGCGGTCCAGCTTGACGCTGGGGGTGAGCGGAAAGCTCTCCATCCGCACGAACGCGGCGGGGACCATGTAGTCCGGCAGCCGCCCGGCCAGGTGCGCCCGCAGCTCCGCCGGGTCCACCGCCTCGTCGCCCGTATACCAGGCGATCAGCCGGTTCTCGCCGTTGGCGTCGGCGCGGGCCATCACCACCGCCTCGCCCACCCGCGGGTGCTCGCGAAGGCGCACCTCAACCTCGCCCGGCTCGATGCGGAAGCCGCGGATCTTGACCTGGAAGTCGTTGCGCCCCAGGAACTCCACCTGCCCGTCGTCCAGCCAGCGGCCCAGGTCGCCGCTGCGGTACATCCGCGCGCCCGGCTCGCCGAACGGGTCGGGGACGAAGCGCTCCGCGGTCTGCGCCGCGCGGCCCAGGTAGCCGCGGGCCACGCCGTGGCCGCCCACGTACATCTCGCCCGTCACCCCCACGGGGACCGGGTGCCCGGCGGGGTTCAGCAGGTACATCCGCGCATTGGCGGTGGGGCGCCCGATGGGGACCACCCGCCGCGCCTGCACGGGGCCCAGGTGCGCCGCCATCATGGCGGTGGCCGCCTCGGAGGGACCGTACAGGTGGTGCAGCGCCGTTTCCGGCAGCCGCTCCAGAAAGCTGATCAGCCCCGTTCCCGGGAACGACTCGCCGCCCACCAGCATCTGCCGCAGCCCCGCCATCAGCTGCAGCCGCGGGTGATCCAGCATCACCAGGAGCAGTGACCCATTCAGGTTCACCATGGTGATGCCGCCGTCGTGGATCGCCTGCAGCAGGTAGTCAGGGTCCTTGTGGCCGCCGGGGCGCGCCATCACCACCCGCCCGCCCACGCTCCAGGGGAGGAACAGCTCGCGGATGTGCCCGTCGAAGCTGAGCGACGTCTTGCACAGCAGCACGTCCTCCGCCGTCAGCGTCCATTCACGGGCGCCCCAGGCCAGCCGGTTCACCAGGCAGCGGTGGTGGTTCATCACCCCCTTGGGCTTGCCCGTCGAGCCGGAGGTGTAGATGACGTAGACCAGGTGATCGGGATGGACGTCCGTCCGCGCCGGGTTCGTCTCCGGCCGGTGCGCCCACGCCTGCGCGTCGGTCTCGAAGCGGATCACGGGGATCCCGCTGTCCCCTACCAGGCCCGCCACCAGCGCGTCGGGGACGCCGTACGCCAGCACGGCGGCGGGGGCGGCATCCTCGACCATGTGGCGCAGCCGCTCCGCCGGGTAGTCGGGGTCCAGCGGCACGTAGGCGCCGCCGGCCTTGAGGACGGCCAGCAGCCCCACCGCCATCTCGGCCCCGCGCTCCGTGCAGATCCCCACCAGGACGTCGGGGCCCACGCCCAGCGCGATCAGGTGGTGCGCCAGCCGGTTGGCCCGCGCGTTGAGCTCCGCGTACGTGAGCGTCCCGCCCTCCCCGGTCACCGCCACCGCGTGCGGCGTCCGCGCCGCCTGCGCCTCGAACAGCTCGTGCGTGCACAGCTCCCGCGGGTACTCGGCGTCCGTGGCGTTCCACGCCTTCACCACCCGCGCGCGCTCCTCCGCGGGCAGCACCTCGATGCTCCCCACGGCGCGCCCCGGCGCCGTCGCCAGCGCCTCCACCAGCCCCTCCAGCGCCGTGTGCATGAGCGCGCACACACGCGCGGCCGCGACCGGCGCCCGGACCTTGGCCGTGAGCGCGAAGCCGTCGCCCAGGTCGTCCACCGAGAGGGTGACCGGGTAGTTGGACCGCTCCTCGGCGTAGATCCTTCCGGTTCCGCCGGCCGCCGCGGGCGCGGCCGGGCGCGCCGTCTTCTGGACGTGCCGGTAGTTCAGCAGCGCGGTGAACAGGGGTGCCGGCGCCTCCACCCCGCTGCACCGCTGCGCGAGCGCCAGCGGGGCGTGCTCGTGGCGCAGCAGCCTGGCCAGCAGCGCGTGCGCCTGCCGCACGGTGGCTTCCGCCCCCGCGTCCCCGACGCGGATGCGCACGGGGAGCGTGTTGATCATCGGACCCATCACGCGGTCGGCGCCCGCTCCGCCCTGCATCCGGCCCAGGAGCACCGTGCCGAACACCACGTCGTCGCGTCCCGACGCCCGGGCCACCACCTGCCCCCAGGCCACGTGGCACAGCGCGGCCGCGCTCACCCCCAGCGCCCGCGCGCGCTCCCGCAGCCGCGCCGCCAGCACGCCGTCCACCTCCACCCGCGCCTCGCCCACCCCGGACCCGTCGCCCCGCACGTCCAGCAGCCCGAACGGCGCGGTCGGCTCGTCCACGTCCCCCAGCATCTCCTGGAAGAACGCCCGGTGCTCCTCCTGGCTCACCCCCAGCCGCACCTGCGCCACGAAGTTGCGGAACGGCACCGGCGCGGGAAGCGCGTCGGCGCGCCCGTTCAGGTGCGCCTCGACCTCTTCGCGCAGCACGTCGACCGTGGTGTGGTCGCCGGCAAGGTGGTGCTGCAGCAGCAGGAACACCCAGCACTGCCGCCGTGCGTCGCGCGCCAGGTAGCCACGCATGATCGGCGCGCGGCGGATGTCGAGCCGGTGCCGGCGCGGGCCGAAGCGCCGGTACAGCTCGCCGGCCACGTCGTCCACCGACGGGTCCACCTCCACCTCTTCGACGAGCAGCGGCGCCTGCCGCCAGACCACCTGCACCGGCTCCGGAAGGCCTTCCCACGCGATGGCCGTGCGCAGGGTGTCGTGCCGCGCGATCACGGCGCCGAACGCCCGCAGGTACGCCTCGAACCGCTCGCGGGTCTCGAAGCTGCTGATGTTGGCCAGCAGGTAGGGATCGCCCTCGGCCGCGGCCAGGTGGTGGAAGAGAAAGCCTTCCTGCAGCGGAGCCAGCGGATAGATGTCCTGCACGTTGGCCGCCCCGCCCGGCACCGCCGCCACGATGGCGTCGACCTCCGCCTGCTCCAGCGTGACCAGCGGCAGCATCCGCGGCGTGATCCGCTCGCATCCGGAGGGGATGCCGTTCGCCGGCACCTGCACCTCGGCGCACTCGCCCGCCACGGCGGCCGCGAGCGCCGCCAGCGTGGGCGAGGCGAACAGGGTGCGCACGTCGGCGTGCAGCCCCTGCCGCCGCATGCGCTCGATCAGGGTGACGGCCAGCAGCGAGTGGCCGCCCAGCTCGAAGAAGCCGTCGTTGCGGCCCACCCGGTCGATGCCCAGCACCTCGCCCCAGATTTCCGCCAGCGCCTGCTCCGTCTCGCCCACGGGCGCCTCGTAGCCGCGCCGCGCGTAGTCGCCGTCCTCGGGCGCCGGCAGCGCGCGGCGGTCCACCTTGCCGTTGGGGGTGAGGGGCAGCGCCTCCAGGCGCACGTACGCCGCGGGCACCATGTACGCCGGCAGCCGCTCACCCAGATCGTCCCGGAGCGCGTCGGCCCCGGCCGTCTCGTCCCCGACCACGTACGCCACCAGCCGCTTGTCCCCCGGCGCGTCCTCACGCACCACCACCACCGCCTCGCGCACGCCGGGGTGCTCCACGAGCCGCGCCTCGATCTCGCCCGGCTCGATGCGGAAGCCGCGGATCTTGACCTGGTGGTCCGTGCGCCCCAGGAACTCCAGCTCTCCCGTCGCCAGCCACCGCACGCGGTCGCCGGTGCGGTAGAGGCGCGCGCCAGGTTCAGCGGAGAACGGGTCGGGGACAAAGCGCTCCGACGTGAGCTCCGGCCGTCCCAGGTAGTCGCGCGCCACGCTCCGCCCGCCCAGGCACAGCTCGCCCGGCGCGCCCACGGGGGCCACCTCGCCGCCCGGCAGCAGCACGTACAGCGCGGCGTTCCCCAGCGGCC
>DASTVC010000032.1:0-2162 GCA_035759295.1 Longimicrobium sp.
GAGATTCTTCGGTCGGCGCACAGGCAAGGGTGCGACTGGGAGGTCCAGAGCGCGCGCCTCTCTCAGAATGACACCGTCCGCTTTATCGATGCTCTATCTCGGGATTGCGTATCAGCCGTTTGTCTGACCGGCAAACAACGGAACGGCCGGCCTCGAGAGACGAGGCCGGCCGTTCCGTTTTACGTCTGCGTGATGCGATCAGCCTGCGGGCTTCACCTTGCAGGTGGCGGCGGTGATGCTGTAGTCCACCGTCGTCGTACCGCCGGAAGCCACGGTGGCCGAGGCGGTGCTGGGCGCGGCGGTCACCATCAGCGAGTCGCCGTTGGCGAAGCTGAGCGCCGGGGCGTAGCCCATGGTGTAGGTGCCCGGGGCCACCGTGATGCGGTAGCGGCCGTCCGTGCCCACCGCGCTGCTGAAGGTCTCCGTCCCCGCGACCGCCTGCGGAACGAACGCCGTCACCGCGACGGGCGCGCCGCCGCAGGTGGGAAGCGCGACGCCCTGCGCCACGCCCACCGTGCCGGAAATCCCGCCCGCGAAGCCCACCGAGGTGGCGTGCACCACCGGGTGCATGACCCAGCGCCCCGAGTTGCCGGCCTGGTGCCCGAAGCTCTGGCTCACGTCGAAGTCGACGGTCATGATGGTCGACTCGCTCTCCAGCTCCACGGGGTCGTCGCCCTGGAACTTGACCTTGATGCCGCTGGAGCACCCCGAGGGGATCTGCAGCGTGCCGTCCGCCGTTACGCCGGCGGGGAGCTCGGCGCCGTTCGTGGCGTACACGTCGCCGGCGGCGGACACCACGTACGCCTCACACACCACCAGGCGCAGCTCCGAGTAGCGCCCGGCGGGCACCACGGCGCCGCTCACCAGCTCGGCGGTGCGGCCGCCGGACAGCGTGAGCAGGTCCACCCAGTCGGTGCCCGTGGTCAGCAGGTCCACGCTGCCGCCGTTGGCGCTGTCGGCCTCGCCGCCCTTGAGGTAGATGCGGTCGATCTTGACCCACGCCTCCTGCAGGTCGCCCGGGGCGTCCGTAAGCCGGATGCTCACGCGGGCATCGCCGTTCGCGCCGGTGCCGCCGTCGCAGGCGGCCATCGCCAGCGCCGCCAGAAGGGGAAGGGCCAGCCTGCCGTGCTTCCTGATCATCCTCGTCACTCCGTTCGTTGCGTAATGCCGGGTCAGCCCGGCGCTGCTCCCCGAAACCGTTGCCATTCGGCGGCCGGACGATCTCCCCGGTGGAGACTCCTGGCTTTGCGGCCCCGCCTCGCGGCGGGTGTGCCCTTGTCGTGGAGCCGACTTCGGAACGCGGCGCCGCGCCCGATTGCACCGCTGACGAACGAATCCGTGTCAGGTCACACCCGCGACCCCGCATCTGCATCCACCCCCGCGCGGTTGCGCCCCGTCCGCGCGCGCGGTAGTCTGAGCCCGGCAACCCGCCGTGCATCCACCCCCACCGAGCCCCAGGCCTTGGCGACCAAGAAGACCGAGAAGCGCCCGCTGCTCTCGTTTGGCAACTTCATGAACGCGCTTCTGGTGTTCGTGCCGGTGGCCATGCTCATGGAGTGGGTGTTCGACTCGCCGCCCATGTGGATCTTCGTGGTGGCGTGCCTGGGCATCATCCCCCTGGCCGGGATGATGGGGCACGCCACGGAAGAGATCGCCGAGCACGTGGGCGAGGGGCTGGGCGGGCTGCTGAACGCCACCTTCGGCAACGCGGCGGAGCTCATCATCGCCATCATGGCGCTGCGGGCGGGGCTCTTCGACCTGGTGAAGGCGTCCATCACCGGGTCCATCATCGGCAACGTGCTGCTGGTGTTCGGGCTGAGCGCGCTGGTGGGGGGGATGAAGTACGAGACGCAGCGCTTCAACCGCACGGCGGCCGGGCTGGGATCGACGCTGCTGGTGCTGAGCGCCGTCGGCCTCGTCGTCCCCGCCGTCTTTCACATGGTGGTGGGGAACACGGCGCCGGCGGCGGAGCGCAACCTGAGCCTGGAGATCGCCATCGTGCTGATGGCGACGTACGTGGCCAGCCTGTTCTTTACCCTGCGCACCCACAAGCACCTGTACATGGGCGACGCGGGCGAGGACGACCCCGAGGGCGCCTACGAGGACCACGCGCCGCTGGGCCGCTCCATCGGCATGCTGGTGGCGGCGACGATCGGCGTGGC
>DASTVC010000033.1:0-3093 GCA_035759295.1 Longimicrobium sp.
ACCTGGCCCGGGAAGCGGGTGTGAACACCAGCTACCTCGCGCGGCGCTTTCGCCAGGTGTATGGGACCACGCTGGGGAAGTACCTGCGGCGCGTGCGCCTGGAAAACGCCGCGGCCGAGCTCGCGGCCGGCGACCCGCGGCTCGCCGAGGTCGCCCTGCGCGCGGGCTTCAGCGACCAGGCGCACTTCACCCGCGAGTTCAAGCGCGCCTTCGGAATGCCCCCCGGCGCGTACCGCCGCCGCGCCGTGCCGCCCGCTGATCCCGGCGAGGATTGAGCGCGTGTTGCCAAACGTGAGGAACCGAAGAGAAGCCGGGTCACCCCGAGGGGGCGCGCCACGTGTAACCAGAATCCACACAAACGCTTGCGCGCGACCGAAGGACCTTCTCTCCCTTCGCGGGGGGCACGCTCCACGCCCGAAACCCAGGCCTGCCGCGCTGCCGGCAAGGTTTTTCGGCCGGCGCCAGGATCCATCGCACCAGCAGGATGCAGCGCGGCGCCTTCCTCAGGATGACGGGTCGCGCAACGCCCTCTTAAGCCGCGCCCCTGCCGTGGCGCTTCATCCCTGGGCGGCCCGGGCAATCCGCCCGATGACGGCGAGGGCGGCATCCACCTCGTCTTCCGTGTTGTAGTAGTGGGGTGAAAGTCGCACCCCGGACTCCACGCCGCGCGGCCCGAAGTCGTGGAGGGCGAACTCGCGGAGCGTGGCGACCGCGTTGATCCGCTCCGCCGCGAGCGCCGCGATCACTCCGTCGCCCGTGCAGCCGGCAACAGCCGCGGTGACCACGGCGCACCGCCGGGCCCCGCGGTCCAGCACCTGGACGCCGTCCATCACCTCCAGCCCCTTCCGCAGGCGCGCGCCCAGCGCGAACGCCCGCTCCCCGCACCGCGCCACGTCCTGCGCCAGGGCGTAGTCCACCGCCGCGCCCATCCCGGCGACCAGGGCGTACGGGAACTCCCAGTCTTCGTACCGCCGCGCCGTGGCCGCGACCTCGAAGCGTGCGGGCGCCGTCCACCGGGCCCCGCGCATGTCGACGAACAGCGGGTAGTCGCCGCGGGCCAGCGCGCGGTCGGACGCGTACAGAAAGCCGATTCCGCGCGGGCCCCGCAGGAACTTGCGCGCCGTCCCCACCAGGTAGTCGCACCGCAGCGCGCGCACGTCGACCGGGATCTGGCCCACAGCCTGGACGGCATCCAGGACGAAGGGCACGCCGAATTCCTCGCACGCCTCGCCCACGCCTTCCACGTCCTGCACCAGCCCCGCGTGCGTAGGGATCCACGACACCGCCACCAGACGCACGGGGGTCGAGCGCAGGATCTCGCGCACGGCGCCCGGGTCGATGCCCCCTTCCGGCAGGTCCGGGGCGTGGATGATCCGCACGCCCAGCCGCTCCGCCAGGGCAAGGTACTGGATCTGGTTGGAGGTGTAGTCGGACCGGCTGGTGACGATGGCGTCGCCCCGCTCCAGGTCGACCGAGGTCAGCGCCTGGATGAACCCCGCGGTGCCATTCCCCACGATCGCGACGTTCTCCGGCCTGGCCCCCAGGAGCCGGGCGATGCTCCTGTACGCCGCCTGGATCGTCCCGGCGGAGCGGTCGGCCGCCTCGTAGCCGCCGATCTCGCTCTCCAATTCCAGGTAGTTGACGGTCGCCTGGACCACGGCCCTGTGCGGGAGCGCGGAGCCGGCGTTGTTCAGGTGGTTCCTGTGCGCACATCCGGGCGTGCCGGCCCTCCATCGCGCGAGGAGCCTCTCGATGGGGGCGCCGGCCGGCGGCCAGATCATCGGGGTCATCGTCTCCTTCGTTCCGTGTTCGTTCGGTAGCTCAGCTCAAAAGCTAGCGGGGCGAACACGGGGAGAGATTGAACGGATTCGGTGGATTTTTGAACGGCGGCGCAGGTGGGATGCAGTCTGGCGAGTCAGCTGAATGAATTGCCTCACACAGAGCCAGCAGGGTCAACAGAGTTTTCGCGCCGTTTCCGCTGCTCTCGATCCAGAAAGAGATTACGCCTCACACCGAATCCGCATAAAGAGTGGTGATACGGATCTGGCAGACGGTGTCATTCTGAGGGAGGCGCCGCCCGATCCATCTGGCGAGGCTACTCATCGCGCAGGGCCCGTCCGGTCATGGCGAGAAAGACGTCGTCCAGGGTGGCGCGGTGGGTGGTGAGCGCCGTCAGCTCGCCCCCCGCCGCGCCGATCATCTCCAGCAGCGGCGGCAGCGAGCGGTGCGGCTCCTCCACCGTCAGCAGCGTGGACTCGCCGCGGCGGCCCACGCGGGTGACGGATGGGAGCGCCCCCAGCCGCTCGTCGGGCGGGACGGCGGTGGCGGAGAAGTCGATGACGTGCGCGCCGCCCAGCGAGCGGATGAGCTCCGCCGGCGTGCCCTGCGCGATGATCTGTCCGCGGTCCAGAATGGCGACGCGGTCCGACAGCTTTTCCGCCTCGTCCATGAAGTGCGTGGTGAGCAGAATGGTGCCGCCGCGCGCCAGGAACGCCTCGCAGATGTCCCACAGCTGCCGCCGCGACTGCGGATCCAGCCCGGTGGTGGGCTCGTCCAGGAACAGGATGTCGGGCGATCCCGCCAGCGCGCACGCCACCGACAGCCGCTGCCGCTGCCCACCGGACAGGTGCCGCACCTGCGTATCCGCCTTTTCCGCCAGCTGCACGAAGTCGATCAGCTCCTCCGTGGACGGGCCCTGGCGGTAGAAGGAGCGGAACATCCGCACGATCTCGCCCGCCGTCATGCGGTCGGGGAACTCGCTTTCCTGCAGCTGCACGCCCAGTCGCTCGCGGATGGCGCCCTCGTCGTGGTCCCAGCGCATCCCCAGGATCTCCACCTCGCCGCCGTCGGGGCGCTGCAGCCCTTCCAGCACCTCGATGGTGGTCGTCTTGCCCGCGCCGTTGGGCCCCAGCAGCCCGAAGCACTCGCCGCGCCGCACCTCCAGGTCCAGCGAGCACACCGCCACCGTCTCGCCGAAGCGCTTGTGCAGCGCGCGGCAGCGGATGGCGGGCGCGTCGGGGTGTGGGTCGGGCGTCATGCGGTGGATTCGGTTGGTCGCAAGGTCAGAGGGCGGATGATCTTCGCACGCCGGGC
>DASTVC010000034.1:0-3381 GCA_035759295.1 Longimicrobium sp.
CGCGACGACCCCCCGGGCGACGGTCACGGCGACCGTGCTGGGGCAGGCGTTCACGCGCCAGGTGGCGGTGCTCGCGGACCCCTCGCTGCCGGGGCCGTTCCCCGTGGGTGAGCACGAGTACCCGAACTCCATCGACACCGACAACGGGAGCATCACCGTCGTGTCGCCCATCGGCAACATCGTGGTGCGCCGCAAGGCGCTGGTGCGCTATCCCGCCGCCAGCGCCGGTCTGGATCGCCCGGTCGCGACTACGAAGCCCAGGTACCCGCTCGTCTTCATCCTGCACGGCAACCACCGCCGCAAGCGGGGCGGCGTGTTCGTGGAAAGCTTCCGCGGCCATGAGCCGCTCGCGCGCCACCTTGCCAGCCACGGCTACGTCGCCGTGAGCATCGACGGAGACGACATCAACCAGCATGTCGATGCGGCGGGCCCCCTCATCACCCAGCGCGGAGAGATCATTCGCAGGCACATTGCGTTCATGACGGCACGCAACGCCACGCACCGCCTCTTCCGTGGAAAGCTGGACCTGTCGCGCATCGGGCTCATCGGGCACTCGCGCGGGGGCGAAGGCGTGGTGGCCGCGCAGAGCCAGAACGTGAGCGGGGGACTGGGGCTGGGGATCAAGGCGCTGGTTTCCATCGCGCCCACCACCGCGATGGGGCTTACTCCGGCCGCTCCCTACCTGGTGCTGTACGGATCGTCCGACGGCGACGTGAGCGCGGAGGACGACTCGGTGAACCCCTTCGTGCTGTACGACGCGGCGCCTCCCCCCAAGGCCATGTGGTTCATCCACGGCGCCATCCACAACCGGTTCTCCACCAACGCCGACTGGCAGATCCCGCTGCTGATCGACAACGACGACGGCCGGATGCTCTCGCTTGCGCAGCATCAGTCCATCGCCCTGGGGTTCTGCCGCGCGTTCATGGAAAGGCAGGTGCTGGATGACGCCGCATTCGACCTGTTCTTCGACCATGGCGAGCGGCCAGCCAGCGTCTCCGCCGTGGAGATGCATCCGCAGGTGCGGGTCCCGGGCGCGCGGGTGGTGGACAATTTCGAGCAGCCCGCGCCGGACCTCACGGTACCGCTCGAGCAGCAGCTGGCGGACCGTGCCGCCACCAACACGCTCACCCTGGCCGTCACCGGTCCCGACCTGTCGCTTCCCGAGCCCCGGCAGCCGGGCTCGCCCGCGTTTGCCGGGCCGCTCACCGAGGCGAGCCTGAAGCTGGCCGACACGGCGTTCTTTCCGCATGCCACGTCCGGGGCGCTGCTCGCATGGAGCTCCGCCACGGCCCAGTACCGCACCGAGCTGGGGGGCGTGGATGCCACCTCGTTCCAGGTGCTCTCCTTCCGGGTGGGGCAGCGGCACGCGAGCCCCCGCAACACGCCGGGCGCGGCGCAGGACTTCTTCGTGGTGCTTACCGACAGCGGCGGCCGCACGGCCGAAGTGCAGGTGAGCACCCGGGCCACCATTCCCGCGCCCTTCGTGCGGCACGACCATGCGGGGCTGGGCCATCCCACCATCCCGGGAAGCGCCATCTTCTGGAGTCCCGACGTCCCGGCGCTTACCCGGTCGCCGCTGCGCACCGTGCGGCTGCGTCTGGACGACTTCAAGGCGGCCAATCCGGCGCTCGACATGACGACGCTGCAGCGTGTGACCTTCGCGTTCCGCCAGACGCCTCAGGGCGAGATCGCGATCGACGACATCGAGTTCTCTCTTTGATCATGAACGGTGGGGACACATGAGGGAGGAGCAGACGGTACCCGGCATCGAATCGTACGACCTGGCCGAGGTAGGCGAGGCCGAGGCGCAGGCCCGGTCGTTCGGACGGGCGACACGGCCGGTGCTGCGGATGACGATTCACGGGCCGGGGTTCCCGGTGCGTGCGGTGGACCCGGTGGTGGCCGTGGACGGGCGCAGGGTTTTCGACTTCGAGATCGCGGAGGATCAGGAAAGCATTGTGGCGTGGCTCGACGTGGTTCCCCCTGAGGGTGCCTCCATCGAGGTACGGTACGGCCAGGGGCCGCGGGCACTCTCGCCCGAGCCGTTCACCATCAGCAAGCTCGGCGGTCCGCCGCCGGTGGCGTGAGGAAGCGCAGATGCTGACCCCCGGTTACCTGCTCACCATCGGCGGGCGGAAGATAGACAGCGCGGGCGCGCCAAAGGAGAGCACGCTGCTGGAATTGTGCGTCCAGCTGGACCTGGACGCGCCGGCCGACGCGGCCACGCTCCTCCTGGCGCAGGTGGGCGGCATCGTCCCGCGGCGGGGGAACGACGTGACGGTGGAGCTGGGCTACGCGGACGAGGAGGGGTCGATGACGCGCGTCCTCACCGGCAAGGTGAGCACCCTCCGCCCCGGGCTGGCCGTCAACCGCGTGGGGGTGGAGGGGGGGATCGCGCCGCTGCTGCGCCTGTTCGTGGACGAGACGTACGAGGGGCGCAAGGCGGGCGACATCGCACGCGATCTGGCGGGGAAGGCGGGGGTCACGGTAGCCGCGGCGGACGACGGCCCCTCGTTCCCCGCGTACGTGGTGGATGGCCGCCGCCCCGCCTGGCACCACCTGCGGGACCTGGCCTCGCTGAGCGGCTTCGACGTCTACGCCGACGACCAGGGGCGGCTGGTCTTCCGCAAGTTCCAGCAGGGGAACGCGGTGCACGTGCTCAAGCGCGGCCGCGACCTGATCTCGCTCGACGTGCGCCGGACGGACCCCGCCGCGGGCTCCGTCGAAGCGTGGGGCGAGAGCCCGGCCGGCTCGCAGGGCGAAGAGGCGTGGGGGTGGCTCACGGACGACGCCGGTCGGTCCAAGGGAAGCGCCGGGAGCGGCGCGCGGCTCCTGCTGGAGCGCCCGGTCCTGCGCACCCCCGCCGCCGCGAGCGCCGCCGCCCAGGCCGTGCTCACCGACATCCGCCGCCGCAGCGTGCGCGGCGAGGCCGTGATCGCCGGCCGCCCCACCGTCCGCCTGGGCGACGCCGTCCGGCTGGAGGAGACCGGCGCCGTGGACGCCGACGGCACCTTCCAGGTGCGCAGCGTGACCCACCGGCTGAGCAAGGCGCACGGGTTTACGACGACGGTCGGGTTTCGGGGGGTGGATGTGGGGTGAGGGGAGTGCGTGAGTGCGTGAGTGCGTGAGTGCGTGAGTGCGAAAGTGCAAAAGTACGAAAGTGCGGGTGAACGGGTGATGCCGGATCCGGCCGAACTGTCATTCTGAGTGAGGCGCCGCGCAA
The DNA here is from genome assembly GCA_035759295.1 of Longimicrobium sp. Lineage (GTDB taxonomy): Bacteria > Gemmatimonadota > Gemmatimonadetes > Longimicrobiales > Longimicrobiaceae > Longimicrobium. The sequence goes on from DASTVC010000034.1 coordinate 3,224, forward strand.
CGCTTTCTTCTCGCTCGAAAGCTTGGCGCCGACCGAAGAATCTTTACGCTGGGCGGCAGAGTCTTTCCGCCGGAAGGGGTTCCCGGGCGTTGCCTGGGCACGGTCCACTAAGGGAGCGTCCCCCCGGCAGGCGCTGTCGGAACCGCGATCGAATTCTC
>DASTVC010000035.1:0-7905 GCA_035759295.1 Longimicrobium sp.
CGGCCAGTGGCGTCGCCCGCCAGGAGGGCCTGCAGCCGCGCGTTGCCCCGGGCCCGCCCGGCCAGCGCGGCCAGGAGCCGGACCGGCTGGGCGGAGACGATGTCGGAGCCGCCGGCGATGAGCTGGTTGGCCAGTGCTCCCGGAGGCGTGCCGGGGAGCCAGCTCCGCACCATCTGCCGCAGAAGCCCCGTCCAGTGCGGCACCAGGTTGTCGTTGAGCGCGGGGCCCTCCCAGCGCGACAGGAGCCCGCGGTCCAGGCGCTCGTAGTGCCCGCGCAGCTCGTCCGGCGTGGCGGCGCGGAAGTCGGCCGCCGCGAGCGGGTTCAGCACCTCGCGCACCCGCGCGCGGAACGCGTCCAGCTCGTCCGCCAGCCGCGCGGTGGACCGCAGCACGTGGCCCGGGACGTCGAAGGCGCGGGCGGCCAGGAGAAGGTCGGGCGGGAGCGGCCCGGGAAGCGGCTCGTCGGGAGAAGCGGGCGGCTCCGGCATGGGCGCCACGTGGCGATCGCGCGGGGCCATCCCCGGGACGAGGAGCAGGACACGGTTGAGCGTGGCGACGTCGAAGTACACGCGGCCGCGCACCAGCCCCACGATGTCGTGAAAGGCGGCCCGGTGGTCGGCGACGTCGCGCTCGGAGGCGCCCAGCCCCAGGCAGTGGCCCACGTACAGATGCCCGAATGCACGCCGTGCCACGCTGTAGGTAAGGGGGAGCGTCACCCCGGGAAGGCTCTCCACCACGCCGTCGTTGTCCCACACCCGCAGCGCGCCCGGGCGCGCCTCCCCCAGGGTGGTGATCGGCCGCGTCTGCAGAAGAAAGAGCTGGCGCGGGCCTTCGGGGCCGGGCCCCAGTGCCCACTCCACGTCCTGCTCGACGCCGAAGGCGGCCGCCAGCGTGCGGACCTGCTTCGCGACGGCCCGGGCCTCGGCCTCCGTGAGCACCGGCTCGTCCCGCAGCGCGGGGGCGACCTCCGCGGCGCGGACCTCGCGGGCCGCCGCGTCGAAGCGGAACGCGCGGGGCTTGTGCACCACCTTCGTCTCCACCGTGGCCTCGCCGTCCGCCACGGTCCGCACGAAGTAGGTGTCCGCCTCCAGCATCCCGCTCACCAGCCCCTCGCCCAGCCCGTAGACGGCGCTGACCACCGCCGTGGCGCCGTCGCCGGAGACGGGGTCTACCGAGAACGCGACCCCCGCGGCCACGGTCTCCACCAGGCGCTGCACCACCACGGCCATGGCCCCCGCGCCCTCGCCGCGCTCGCGGCGGTACGCCATGGCCCGAGGGTGAAAGGCCGAGGCCCACACCCGGCGCACGGCGCGCCAGACCTCGTCCTCGTCCCACGAAACGCCCAGCACCGTCTCGAACTGTCCCGCGAACGAGCTTCGCTCGCCATCCTCGCCCACGGCCGAGGAGCGCACCGCCAGCGGCCCGTCCCCCACCACCTCCAGTGCCTCGCGGAGCGCCTTGCGCAGCTCGTCGGGGAGGGGCGCGCGCTCTGCCCGCTCCCGCGCCCGTTCGGCCTCCTCCTCCGTCTCCGGGGGCGCGCCGCCGCCCAGAAGGCACGTGAGTGCCTCTGTCCGCAGCACGAAGAAGGGGGCAACGACGAGCCCCATCCGCGCCAGCCGTGCCAGGTGGTACGCCTTGCCGCCGATCTCCGCGGGGCCCGGCGTGGGCCCCCTGGGGGTGGGGACCCAGAGCGGGCCGCCTTCCACGGGGGCTGCGGAATGGGAAGTGTTCGTCACGTGCGGGTCCACGGCTTTGCTCGTGCGTCGTGCGTCCCGGGGCACGCGGGGGACGCGCACGCCGGACGCGCCTCGCCGATGCCGGGCGGGTGCGCGTCGCGAATTCTTGCGGGAGAAGATACGAAGACCGTGCGATCCCGGCCACGCCACGGCCCCATGCCTTCATGCGGGGCGGGCATTGCGGGAGTCGTGTGGAGGGCTTCCCGCACTCACGATCGTGTATCGCACCCGGACCATGCGTTCGCCGAAAAGCCGGAACGGCCTGATCTTACGCAGGGGAGCAGAGGACGCTCTCCGCTTCACCTGCTGGCTTTGTACGAAGCATGTCCAACTGGAAGGTGTGCGACGGGTCGCGATCGCGACGAACAGACGCCGGAGGGCGCGCCGCGGCGTGAGGGGATCGGAGACGCATGCGGGGTCCGGGCCGCCGGCCGGGGCCCCCCGCCGCTGGCGCATCCACGGCTTCGCGGGGGAGGGACGCTCTCTCCACCCCGCTCGTCATCCGCACCGATGCGAAAATCGACAGGGCGCAGGGGAGATCATCCCCCGCGCCCTTTTTGCGTTCACCCGCTCCACCAAGGTCGCAGGCCTTCGCAGAAGATGCTACCGCGGTGGAAGGACGAGCCCCTGGATTTCGGTGATCACGCCGGCGTCCACCGCGCGGATCGACGGGCGGCCGAGGAGGGCGAGGGCGCGGCGCAGCTCACCGCCGAGCATCGACAGCACCTGCTCCACCCCCGGCTGACCGCCGACCGCAAGCCCCCAGAGCACGGGCCGGCCCACCAGCACGGCGCGAGCGCCCAGCGCGAGCGCCTTGACCACGTCGGTGCCGCGCCGGATTCCGCCGTCCATCAGCACCGGAATGCGCCCCGCGACGGCGTCGGCCACGCGAGGGAGGGCCAGGAGCGTCGGTTCGGCGCCGTCCAGCTGGCGCCCGCCGTGGTTGGAGACGATCACGGCATCGGCGCCGTGCTCCACCGCGAGCGCGGCGTCCTCGGGCGTCATGATCCCCTTGAGCACGATGGGGAGCCGGGTGATGGAGCGGAGCCATTCCACCGCGTCCCAGGTGAGCGTGGGGTCGAACTCGCGGCCGATGAACGCTTCGAGCCCCGATCCCGCCGCGTCGTCGGGAAAGACGGCCTGCGGCATTCCGGCAAAGTTCGCCATCTCCAGCTCCGGCGGCAGGCGAAAGCCGGTGCGCGTGTCGCGCTCGCGGTTTCCCTGCACCGGCACGGTTACGGTCAGGCAGAGGGCCGTGCACCCCGCCGCCTCGGCGCGCTCCACCAGCGCACGGGTGATGTCGCGGTCGCGGTAGACGTAGAGCTGAAACCAGAGCGGCCCCGGCGCGGCGGCCGCGGTCTCCTGCACGGAAGTGGTGGAGAGGGTGCTGGCCACCATCAGCGTACCGGCCGCGCGGGCGGCGCGGGCACTGGCTTTCTCGCCCTCGGGGTGGGCCAGTCGCTGGAAGGCGGTGGGCGCCAGCAGGATGGGCATCGACAGCCGCTCGCCCAGGAGCTCGACGGAGGTGTCGATCTCGCCCACGTCCACCAGCACGCGCGGGCGCAGGTAAAAGCGGCCGAACGCGGCGCGGTTGGCGCGCAGCGTGGTCTCGTCTTCGGCGCCGCCCGCGTAGTAGTTGTAGGCGGCTTCGCTGAGCAGAGTGCGCGCGGCCGGCTCCAGCGCCTCGCAGTTGGGGGCCTTCAGGTCGGTAGATGTCATGCCGGAATTATCTCATCCCACCACCCCCAAGCGAAAGAGCCAAGGGAGAAAACCGGGCGCAGCCGCGACAGCGACCCAAGGATGTCCCACGGCATTCTCCTCCGATTCGGCACGTCTCGCAGAATGTTGCGGGGTGTCGGGCGCTTTCGATACTAATGTGTGCGATATTTGGCAAAAAAGGAGCGAGTGTATTTCATGGAAAGATGAAGTGAGACGCGGGTTTGTAGCAGCTGTATCATGTGTTTCATGGCACGATTTTATCTTAAAACGGCCGGAAGAGAAACCGGGTGAGGTTAGGCATCACGTCTCATTTTCCTTGGTTCTCCGCGGGAAATTCTCTCCATCTCCCGCGCCCCGCCAACGGAGCCGACCCCCAGCGGCTGCCCCTGGCGCGTCCCAATCTGTGGCAGCGCTGTCCCGCAGAAGAGGTCGGGGGAGGCGAGCCAGCCTTCCGCCGTAGGGAGCAGGTCGTTTTCGCGATTTCCCGCTGTCCCACAAGGACGGATCTCCGGATCCCATCGTCGATGACCCGCGACCCCACTTCCGACTCGGGCGCTCCCCCGTAGCGCACATCCCGGGACATCCGAAGAGATTCAGCCGAAAGACGTGCACCGGGCGAGCGAGGCCGCTTGCCCGTGCTTCGGTGACCGCCAGGGTGGGAGCAGGACATCCGAACTCCGGTTCAGCCGTTCCGCGACAGGGCAGGGCAGCGCAGGTGAACCTTCAGCGCACGACGGCGGGGGCCGGACGTGCCGCGGGGAGAGGAGGGTGAGGGTGGTGACCGGACCTGGTGCTCAGAACCCCACCGAGCACGCCATCAAGAACCTGCGTCAGTCCCAGGCGCTGCTGAACCTGGTGGGGCTGGCCCCGACCTTCGTGCGGGCCATCGCGTCCATTCCCGCCATGGCGCGCGGGGACGCGGCGGTGGTGATCAGCGGCGAGACGGGAACCGGGAAGGAGCTGGTCGCCCGCGCGCTGCACTACGCCGGGCCGCGCGCGCCGTACCCGTTCGTCCCCGTGAACTGCGGCTCGCTGACGGACACGCTGCTGGAGGATGAGCTGTTCGGCCACGAGCGCGGCGCGTTTACCGATGCGCGGACCTCGCGCAGCGGGCTGCTGCTGCACGCGGAGAGAGGGACGCTGTTCCTGGACGAAGTGGACAGCATGACGCCGCGGGCGCAGGTGGCGCTGCTGCGGGTGCTGCAGGAAAAGACGTTCCGCGTCCTCGGCTCGTCGCACGAGCGGCGGGTGGACGTGCGCTTCATCGCCGCCAGCAACACGCCGCTCCTGTCGCTGGTGCAGCGCGGCCTGTTTCGCAGCGACCTCTACTATCGGCTCGCCGTGCTGACGGTGGACCTCCCGCCGCTGCGCCACCGCCCCGAGGACGTGCTGGTGCTGGCGCGGCACTTCCTCGCCAAGCACGCCCCCGGCGCCGGCCACGCGCTCTCCGCCGCCGCCGAGCGCGCGCTGCTGGCGCACGACTGGCCCGGCAACGTGCGCGAGCTGGAGAACCGCATGCTGCGCGCGCAGACGCTGTGCGCCGGCGAGCGCATCGCCCCCGACGACCTGGGACTGAGCGCATCCACCGAGGAAGTTTTCCCCCTCCCCTCCGCCTCCACCTCCGCCACAGACCCGCAGCCGCTGGAGTCGGCGGCGTTCCAGGAGGCCAAGCGCGCCGCCGTGGACGCCTTCGAGCGCGAGTACCTCACCCGGCTCCTGCGCGCGCACGGCGGCAACGTGAGCAGCGCCGCGCGCACGGCGGGGAAGGAGCGCAACGACCTGCGCCGGCTGCTGAAGAAGCACCGGCTTGACCCGCTCCGCTTCGCCGCGTTCGGCGCGGCGGCGGGGGGGGAAGAAATTCCCCACCCCGGGGAGTAAATCCACCCCACCCGTCCGGGCTCCAAATCGCGGCGTCCCGCCTGCCAAAGCGCCGTTTTCGCCGCCCATCCACCCCCTGGAGTCGCACTCCCCCACCCGGCCTCCCCAGCCGCCGTGCGACGCGCGTAAAACCATCTCCATCAACAACTTGCAGTAGAGGCCGAAGCTGGCCCCGGGCTTGCCTTTTCCGGGGCCCGTGAACGCCGCGGCCGAGCCCCCCGACCCGCGCGACAGCGCGCTGTGCGACGAGCTCCTCTCGTACCTGCGGGAGCATCCACGCTCCATGGACAGCCTGGAGGGGATCGCCGGCTGGTGGCTTCCGCGCCACCACATCCGCACCGGCGTGGAGCGCGTGGCGCGGGCGCTGGAGACGCTGCGGGAGGGCGGCTTTCTGGAAGAAGTGTCGGACGGAGACCGCCGGCTGTACCGGGTGCGCCCCGACGAGGACGCGCCGCCCGCCGAACCTACGCGTTAGCCCGGACCCCGAACCCCACGCATGGCCAACTACCGGGCAATCGCCGCCACCGGCGCCTCACTCGCGGGGCTCATCCGCGACCGCTACCCGCGCGACGAGTTCGGCTCCGGGCTGGACGTGCTGCTGTACCAGACGAGCGACTTCGAAAGCCCGATGACGGACGGGTTCTCCGTCTACCTGTACCGCGTGGGGGTCAACGCCACCATCCGCAACCGCCCTCCGCGGCGGGGGCCCGGCGGAGAGCGATACCGCCCGTCGCTGCCGGTGGACCTGTACTTCATGATCACCCCCTGGGCGCAGGACGTGGAGCGCCAGCTTCGCATGCTGGGGTGGGTGATGCGGCTGATGGAAGACACCGGGGTGCTGAGCGCGGGGCACCTGAACCACTACCTGCAGGAAAACGACACCTTTGCCCCCCACGAGGCGGTGGAGCTGATCAACGACCCGCTACCGCTGGGAGACTACCTGACCCTGTGGGACCGCCTGCGCCACCGCCTTCCCGCGTCCGCCACCTTTACCCTGCGCATGGTCTCCATCGACAGCGACGTGCTCCTGGGCGACGGGCCCTCCGTGCAGACGCGCCGCTTCGACATGGCGGTGGTGGAGGACGCGGGATGATCGCGCACCGCGTGCTGGAGCGGGTGACGCGCAACACGCCGTTCGGCGTGCGCTTCTGGGACACGGCGGAGGCCACGTCGGCGGTGGAGGGGCTGGTGGTGGAAGTCTATTCGGCCGCGAACCCCCGCGCCCGCACGCGCGCCGTCCCCAACCGCAGCGGCGTGTACGTGGCGCAGACCGTCCCGTCCTTCGCGGGCCAGGGGTCGCCGCCGGACGCGGCGCTGCGCGACTGGGAGGGGAGCGACGCGGAGCCGGAGGCGCTGTGGAGTCTGGCACCACGGCCGTACCGGGTGGAGGTGCGCGACCCGCTGGGGCGCTTCGTCCCCTTCGCCTTCGACGCGGGGCTGCCGGCGCGGGGGCTGTTCAGCTGGGCCGCGCCCTGGCTCCCCTCGCCACCGCCCGCCGCGCTCCCCGCCACCGGGTCGCCCGCGGGAGTGCTGGAGCCGATTCCCCTCTTTTCCTCCCCCAGCCGCCCCGTCCCGGGGACGATGGCGGTCGTCCGCGCGCAGCTGCGCGAGCAGGGGGCGGACGGACCGGCCGCGTGGGCCCTGCTGGGCGTGTCGATCGACGGGGAGACGCGCGGGCTGGGGCTGGCGGACGGGGACGGGCGGGTGGCGGTGATCTTTCCCTATCCCGAGCCCCCGCGGATGACGCTGGCGTCGCCGCCGGAGGCCCGCAACGACTTTGCCTGGCCGGTGGAGCTGACGGCGTACGTCCCCGCCGCGTCGCCGCCGGGCCCGCCGCGGGAGACCGCCGACCTGGCGGAGACGATCGCCGCGCTGGCCGCGCCGCGGGCGGTGATCGAGTCGCTGGGCTCGCCGGGCGCGCCGCCGCCGCGGCTTTCGTACCGGCAGGAGCTTACCGCGCGCACCGCCGGGGCGGCGGGCGCAGACGCGGGATATCTGTGGATTTCATGACCCCGGCCGCGCGGGGCGGCGGCCTCACGCGGACGCGCGCCGGAGGGTCCGGCTCGCGCTCCGCCATCGCTCACGCACCCCCAGCCGTCCGCGAACCAGGCGAGGAGAACCGTCATGCCTGAGTACCTGGCACCCGGCGTTTACGTCGAGGAAACGTCCTTCCGGGCCAAGTCCATCGAAGGCGTAAGCACCACCACCACCGGCTTCGTGGGGCCCACCCGCTACGGGCCCCTCGACATCGAGCCCGAGCTGGTCACCAGCCTCGTGGAGTACGAGCGCACCTACGGCGGGCGCGAGCGCCTGCAGTTCATGGACGGGGGCGCGCCCACGGAGATGGACAACTTCATGTGGCACGCGGCCCGGGCCTTCTTCGAAGAGGGCGGCAAGCGGCTGTACGTGAGCCGCGTGTACACGCCCACCGACGCGGACCCGGGCACCGGCTACAGCAGCGCGCAGGTGGGCGGATCGCCCGGGCTGGACGTGCGGGCCCGCTTTCCGGGGCGCGCCGGCGACGCGCGGGTGACCTTCACCTTCAACGTGGGGCAGAACGTCCTGGTGGACG
>DASTVC010000036.1:0-2276 GCA_035759295.1 Longimicrobium sp.
TCAAGGAGCGTGACGTCGACGTGCCGGGCGAGGTGGTGGTCTGGCCGCGCACGGACCGGCCGGTGCGCGAGCCGCGTCCCGCGGGGGAGCGCGCGCGGCGCTCGGGCGAGACCTTCGCCGGCGCGGCGGGGGCGCGCGGCGAGTACCGCGGCCTGCGCCCCTACCGCGCCGGCGACGACCCGCGCGACGTGCACTGGCGCACCACGGCGCGCGTGGGCCACCCCGTGGTCCGGGAGTACGAGCGCGACCGGTCGCGCGCGCTCTGGCTGTGCCTGGACCTGCGCGCGGCGGAGGGGGAGATGGCGGAGGCGGCGGTGGAGATCGCCGCCGCGGTGGCCGCCGCCGCGGTGCGACGCGGCGACGCCTTCGGACTGGCGACGCAGGACGGGCAGGTGCGGCCGGGCGCGGGCGGCGCGCAGCTGGAGCGTGTGCTGGACGCGCTGGCCCGCGCGGAGTTCCGTCCGGACGCGCCCCGGCTGGAGCCGCCCGTCCCCGCGGGCGAGTGCGTGCTGGTGACGGCGGGGGGAAGCGGCGCGGGATGGGGCGACGTCTACACCGCGGCGGGAGGGGGGCGATGAGCACCGCCCTGCTGCATCGCCGCCTTACCGCCGCCATGGCGCTCTCCGCGCTGATGGCGCTGATGGCGGGCGCCGGCGCATCCCCCGCGCTGCTGCTTACGGCGGTGGCGCTGGGGATCGCGACGTTCCGGCTGCCCCCGCCGGAGTGGAGCGTGTGGATCGAGCGCGCGTCGCGGCTCATCATCGTGGGCCTGTGCGCGTGGATGCTGTACGTGGCCTTCGCGCTGGGCGAGGACTTCATGCCCGCGGTGCTGGCGATGCTCCTCTTTCTCCTCGCCGCGGAGAGCCTGCGTGCTGTGGATGCGAAGAACGACGCGCGCCTCTACCTCCTTTCCTTCGCGCTGCTCCTGGCGTCGACGGCGTACTATCCGGGGCTGGGGTTCGCGGCGTCGTTCGTGGCCTTCATCGTCCTTTCCACGCTGGCGCTGATGGTGGGGTACCTGCGCCGCCAGTCGGAGCGGTTCGGGATGCCGGGGGTGCGGCTGGGGCGGCGGATGATGCTCACAATCGCCGGGTTCTCAGGCGTGATCCTTCTCGTCAGCGCGTCGCTGTTCGTCATCTTTCCCCGCCTGCCGCGCCAGTGGAACGTGCAGGGGCGCCGCGGCGGCGGGGCCACGATGGCCGGCTTCAGCGACCGGGTGCGGCTGGGGGAGCACGGCGGCCGCATCGAAGCCAACCCCGAGGTGGCGTTCCGCGTGGAGTTTCCCGACGGCGTCCCCCCGAACATCGACAACCTGTACTGGCGCGGCCGCTCGTTCGACCGCTTCGACGGCAGGGAGTGGAGCCGCTCGCGCGGCGTGGTCGCGCCCGTGCTTCCTCCGCCGGCGTACGGCCGGCGCTGGGGCGGGCCCATCCGGCGGGTGCGCATCTTCGGCGGGCCGCCGGAGACGGACGTGCTCTTCGGCACCCATCCGCTGCTGAATGTGCAGCCGCGCTCCGCTATCCGCGTGTTCCAGGACTACACCGGCGACGTGCGCTTCTCCGGCTCCGATGCGCCCGTCTACACCACGACGTCCGCCGGTCCCCGCCCCTCGGAGCGCGCGCTGCGGGCCAGCGACGTGCCCGACGGGCCGCTCGTCCGTCCGTATCTGCAGCTGCCACTGAACCTGGACCCCCGCATCCGGCGGCTGGCGGACTCGCTGACGGCCGGGCAGACAACGCGCATCGACCGGGTGCGCGCCGTCGAGCGCCACTTCGCCACCGGCTTTTCGTACACGCTGGACCTGCCGCGCACGGCGCGCGACGCCACGCTGGAGGGCTTCCTTTTCCGCCGCCGCGCGGGGCACTGCGAGTACTACAGCACGGGGATGGTGGTGCTGCTGCGCGCGGCCGGCATCCCGTCGCGCAACGTGACGGGGTTCCTGGGCGGGGAGTGGAACGGGTTCGGCGACTACCTGGCGGTGACGGGAAACGACGCGCACGCGTGGGTGGAGGTGTGGATGGGGGAGGTGGGATGGGTCCCGTTCGATCCCACTCCGCCGGGCCATGCGGACCTGGTGCAGGCGGAAGCGCAGAACGGGTGGATCTGGGATGCCACCCTCTGGTTCGACGGGATGGAGTACCGCTGGTTCAAGTGGGTGCTTGACTACAACCTGGAGAAGCAGCTGACCCTGTTCAGCCGCGTGGGCGACCTGTTCTCGCGCGACGACCGCCGCGGTTCGGGGCCGCGAGGTGCGGGCGGCGCGGGGCGCGGCGTGG
>DASTVC010000037.1:0-5049 GCA_035759295.1 Longimicrobium sp.
AACGTGCAGGCGCAGTACACCGCCGCCACGCGAGACACCACCGTCGAGGGACGTCCGTTCGCCCAGGCCTACCCGGCCACGGCGCCGTCGTACGCCGGCGGAGCGGGCTGGTACATCCAGGGCGGCCCGATCACCCTCGACGGGCGCCGCTTCGTGAAGTACGGGCTGCCGCGGGTGCTGGGGGTGAACGAGGTGACGCGCACCGGTGAGTACGAGGGCGTCCCGCTGTTCGCGGAGCCGGGGATGGCGCGGCCGGACGTGGTCTACGTCGCGGTGCGCCCCGGGTGCGAGTTCCAGCCGTACCAGACCGAGGTCAAGGCCGGCTCCGTCCGCGGCGGGTGACCGTCGCGGCGGGCAGGCACGCGGGACGCGAGGGGCGCCCGACCGGCGCTCCTCCGGACCCGCGGACGTTGAAGATCTCCGCGAACCATGCGCGCGTCCGCGCGCAGCCGCGGTCACTCGCATAGGCCGGAGGGACAGATGACAAGCTTGAAGAAGGGCCGCACCGCGCAGGCGCGGGCACCGGGCCGGCGCATTGCCCGGGCGCTGTGGGCGCTGGCGTTCGCCGGGCTGGCGACGGCGGCGTGCGGCGATGGGACGGGGACGCAGAACCTCGCCACGCTCACGGTCTCGCCGGCCACCGCGACCGTGGCGGTGAACGGCACCGTGCAGCTGGGCGCCAGCGGCACGCGGGTGGGGTTCGACGAGACGCGGATCGAAGGGGAGACCTGGACCGTCGCCGGCGGCGGCACCGTGAGCGACGCGGGCCTGTTCACCGCCGGCGCCACGCCGGGGACCAGCACCGTCACGGTAAGCTGCGGCGGGCTCACGAGCATCGCCACCATCACCGTGACGGCCGGGCCGCTGGCCACCATCACGGTCACGCCCAACCCGGCCACGCTGGCCATCGGCGCGCAGCAGCAGTTCACGGCGGTGGGCAGGGACGCGGGGGGCAACGTGGTCGCCATCACCCCCGTCTGGTCCACCACCAACCCGCCGGGCACCATCAACGCCGCCACGGGGCTGTTCACCGCGGGCACCACTGTCGGCACGTTCGCCAACGCCGTCCGGGCCACCTCGGGCGCCATCTTCGGCACCGCGACGGTCAACGTGACGGCCGGCCCGCTCGCCCGGATCATCGTCACGCCCAACCCGGCCACCCTGGCCATCGGCATGCAGCAGCAGTTCACGGCGGTGGGGCAGGACGCCCTGGGCAACCCCGTCGCCATCACCCCCGTCTGGTCGGCGACCAATCCGCCGGGCACCATCAACGCCACCACGGGGCTGTTCACCGCGGGGAACACCACCGGCACCTTCGCCAACAGCGTCACGGCGACGTCGGGGACGCTCTCCGGCACGGCGACGGTGGTCGTGACCGCGGGGCCGCTGGTGACCATCACCGTCACCCCCAACCCGGAGACGCTGGGGGTGGGCGCGCAGCAGCAGTTCACGGCGGTGGGCAGGGACGCGGGCGGCAACGTCGTCACCATCACCCCCGTGTGGTCCACCACCAACCCGCCCGGCACCATCAACGCCGCCACGGGGCTCTTCACGGCGGGGAACACGGCCGGCACCTTCCCCAACAGCGTCCGCGCGACGGACGGCGCGGTCTTCGGCACGGCGACGGTCACCGTGACCAACGCGCCGCCGGGGCCGCTGGGCACCATCACCGTCACGCCGAACCCGAAGACGCTGGAGACCGGTGACCAGCAGACGTTCACGGCGGTGGGGAGGGACGCCAACGGGGTCGTCGTCGCCATCAACCCCACCTGGACCGTCACCAACGGCGGCGGCACCATCCCCCCGGGCAGCACGGGGCAGACGGCGGTCTTCACCGCGGGAAATTCCGCGGGGACGTTCAGCAACACCGTCCGTGCCACCCAGGGCGCGGTCTTCGGCACGGCGACGGTGACGGTGACGGCACCGCCGCCTCCGCCGCCGGGGTCCACCTTCCGGGTGCTGGCCAACACGGCCGTCGCCTGCACCAGCGGAAGCATCAGCGGCGACGTGGGCACCCTGCAGCCCGGCCCCACCGGCTCGTTCGCCGGGGTGAACTGCCCCGTCAGCAACGGGACGGTGCAGCTGGGCACGGCGGCCTCCGTCGCGGCCTACAACAGCTTCGTGGCCGCCTACAACGCGCGCGAAAACGTGCCGTGCGGCACGGTGCTGACCGGCACGCTGGCGGGGGTCACGCTGCCGCCCGGCGTGTACTGCTTCGACAACGCGGCCACCCTCACGGGCGTGCTGACGCTCAACGGCCCCGCCAACGGCGTCTGGCTGTTCAAGATCGGGACGAGCGGGGTGGGCGCGCTTACGGGCACCGGCCTGTCGGTGGTGATGGCCGGCGCCGCGTCGGAGTGCAACGTGACGTGGTGGGTGGAGGATGCCGCCACCATGACGGACACCAACTTCCGCGGCGCCATCCTGGCCGGGGGCAGCGTGACCACCACCCGCGGCACCCTGCACGGCAACGCCTGGTCACAGGGCGACGTGACGATCACCGACACCGCCCTCACCGCCTGCGCGCCATGAGGGCGCGCGGCACGCCGGGGGCTCCGGGCTGAGGCCCCGTCGCACCGCCGGCACGCGGGGGCTGGAGATCCGGCTCCCGCGCGCCGTCCGGGGCGGTGCGCGCGGACGGCGCGGACGGCGGATCTCCTTCCCCGGACGGTGCGCGGGAGGCCGCGGGCGGTTTTTAGGTTATTTGTTTCCAGCAGGTTAGATTGGATGCACCCGACCCCGCGAGAGAAAGACGCATGAGCATGCTCACCCCGGACGCGCCCGCCGCCGCGGCTTCCGCCAGCGCGCAGACGCCGACGTCCAACGGCCGCACCCGCTTCGCGTTCCTGGCCGAGACCAGCCGCTGCCTGGCCAACTCGCTGGACTTCGAGACCACCCTGGCCACCGGCGCGGGGCTGGCGCTGCCGTACTTCGGCACCTGGTGCATGGTCGACATCGTGGAGGCCGACGACACCATCCGCCGCGTGGCCGTCATCCACCCCGATCCGGAAAAGCAGCGGGTGGCCCGCGCCTTCTACGACGCGCATCCGCCCGGCCGCGACGACCCGCTGGGCGCCCCGCGGGTAATCCGCACGCGCGAGTCGGAGTTCGTGCTGGCGTACGACGAGGTGCTGGAGGGGATCACCCAGGAGGAGCACCGCCTGCTGCTGAACGAGCTGGGCGCGCGCTCATTCCTGATGGTGCCCATGTCGGCGCGGGGGAATACGCTGGGCGCCATCACCTTCGTCTCCGACAGCCGGCGCGAGTACGACGACGCCGACCTGCTGCTGGCCGAGGACCTGGGGCGCCGCTGCGCCATGGCCGTGGACAACGCGCGCCTGTACGCCGCCAGCGAAGAGGCGCGCCGCGCGGCGGAGGAGGCGCGTACGGCGGCGACGCTTACGGCCCGCCGCGCCGAGGAGCTGCTGGACGAGGCCAACCTGGCGCGCTACGAGGCCGAGGCCGCCAACGGCGCCCGCCGGGCGTTCCTGGGCACCATCTCGCACGAGTTCCGCACGCCCCTCACCGCCGTGCAGGGCTTTGCCGACCTGCTTACCGACGGGGGCGCGGGCCCGCTGAACGACAAGCAGCTCCACGACGTGGCGCGCATCCGCGGCGCCAGCGACCATCTGCTTACGCTCATCGAAGAGATCCTCACCTTCGCGCAGCAGCAGTCCGGACGATCGGAGCTTCGCCTGCGCGACGTGGACGTCTCGGCGGTGGTGCGCGAGGCGGCCATGATCGTGGCGCCGCTGGCGGCCGCCAAGGAGCTGGCGTTTCCCCTGAACGTGCCCGAGGGCCCCATCCCGTTCCGCACCGATGCCGGCAAGGTGCGCCTGATGATCTTGAACCTGGCGGCCAACGCCGTAAAGTTCACCGACACGGGCTACGTAACGCTGGAGCTGGAGATGGAGATCGAAGGCGGCGCGGTCCTCCTGCGGGTGGGAGACAGCGGCTGCGGCATTGCCACCGAGCACGCCGAGCACGTGTTCGAGCCCTTCTGGCAGGTGGACCAGTCCAACGCGCGGCTGGGGGGAACGGGCCTGGGGCTGGCGGTGGCGCGGCAGCTGGCGGGGCTGCTGGGAGGGGAGCTGACGATGGAGAGCGAGCCCGGCGGCGGAAGCGTGTTCACGGTGCGCCTCCCCGTGCTCCCCACCGCGTCCGAGTCGCCGGCGGTGAACCCTCCCGCCGACGACTCGCTGAGCGAGCAGCGCACCCGGGGGCGCAGGCGCACCACCCGCCGCGGGATGAAGCCCCTTTCCGCGGAGCCGCCGCCGCGGAGGGAAAGCTGATGCCGCTCTCCGCGTTCACCGATTCCATCGCCGCGATCATCGCCGGCCTGCGCGGGGGCGCCCCGTCGCACGCGCGGGTGAACGGCGCCGCCTCGGGGATCGACCACCTGGGGCGGCGGCTGCACGGCCTTGGCTGCGTCCGCGACCGCGAGATCGCCGACTGCTTTACCGCCGCCGTCGGCGAGCTGGGCGCCTGCCACCCGCTCCCCGAGGAAGATCGCGGCGACGCGGTCGCCGCCGCCCTCCGCCACCTGGAAGCCGCGCTGGCGCATGCGGAAGCAGGCTTCCTGCCGCCTGCTCGAAGCGATAAGGAAGCGTTGACTTCCTGAGGGAGCGCCACGCGGAACCGTAGGTCGCCACCACCGCTTGCGCGCGACTGAAGGATCTCGCCTGCATCATGACGAGGCGTCTACGAAGCGAGGGCTATGCTCACGCGAGCAGGTGATACCGCGTTTCGTAGGATAGTTCTGGAAAATCGGCCACCGTCGTGAGGGGCGGCGTAGGGCAGACTCCATCGCGCTCCGGACAGAGATCCTTCGGTCGGCGCACGGGCTGGTACGCGATTCCGCGGGTGTCGAGCGGGCGCCTCGCTCAGGATGACACGTGGGGGCAGAAGAACCCAACCGGAACGATGCTCGGCAACCCGGTATGAAGCCCCGCACAGCCGCGAAGCGGCCGTGCGGGGCTTTCCGCCGTTGTTGCGGCGGGTTCACCCGCTCACGCAGGGGCGCGTGACGTGCCTGAAGACCGGCCCCGA
>DASTVC010000038.1:0-4676 GCA_035759295.1 Longimicrobium sp.
CCCCAGTCTTTTTTGGGGGAGGTGGGCGAGTTTTACGAGCCCGGAGGGGGCGCCGCGGGTCGCGCCGGACCCGGCGGCGTCGGCATGGTGCTTTCGAACGCTTCCACGTCCGCGTAATAGCGCGGCGGCACGGCGGCCATGGCGGGGTTGGTGTAGATCTCCGCCCGCGGCGCCTCGATCAGCCCCGCGATGGCGTCGGCGACCTCGTCCGCCGTCTGCACGCCCATGGCGGCGGCCGCCGGGGCCACGGCGGGCGGCGCGCCGCCGAGCGCATTGGCCGCGAACTCCGTGGCGACCAGGCCCGGCATCACCAGCGACACGTGCACGCCGGGGGCGCTCTGGCGCAGGTCCATCCGCAGGTTGGCCGTCAGCGAGTTGAGCGCCGCCTTGGACGCGCTGTAGACGGATCGCACGCTGGCCACCGGAACCCGCCCCAAGAACGACGACACGTTGATCAGGTGCCCCGCCCCGCGCTCCACGAAGTGCGGCACGATGGCCTGCATTCCGTACAGCGCCGACTTCACGTTGACGGAGATCATTTCGTCCACGTCGTCGTCCGTCAGCTGCAGCACGGGCCGGGTGATCCCCCGCCCCGCGTTGTTTACCCACACGTCCACGCGCCCGAACGCCCGCAGCGCCTCATCGCGCACGCGCTCCACGTCCGCGCGCCGGGTGACGTCCGCCGCGACGGCGACCGCTTCGGGACTCGCGTCGCGCGCCACCGCCTGCAGCGCGTCCAGCCGCCGCGCCGCCAGCACCAGCGCGTGCCCCTGCGCCCCCAGCCGCCGCGCCAGCGCCGCCCCGATGCCGCCGCTGGCCCCCGTGATCACCACCACCTTCCGCTCCGCCATCCGCATCCTCCCTGCTCGAGTCCCGCTTCCGCAGTTGCAGGCTATTCCCTATTCCCTATTCCCTATTCCCTATTCCCTATTCCCTGCCCTACAACTCCACCCCGTCCCGCTTGCGCTCCCAGCGGTTCGCGTCGCGCACCTGGTACTTGCTCAGCGTGCGCGCGGCGGCTTCGGACAGGTCGATCCCCATCTGGTTCGCCAGCACCACCACCACGAACAGGATGTCGCCCAGCTCCAGCGCGATGTCGCCCTCGGGCTCGTCGTGCTTCTTGGTCTTGGGGCCGTACCGGTGGTTGATCTCGCGCGCCAGCTCGCCGACTTCTTCCGTCAGGCGCGCCAGGTTAACCAGCGGAGGGAAGTAGCCTTCCTTGAACTGGCCGATGTACGCGTCTACCTGCTGCTGGATTTCGCGGAGATCCATACCGTTGCGCCGTCCGGGTGTGAGCGGGTGTGTGGCGACAAGGTAGGCGTGTTCCCAAATGGAAACAAGAAGAAGGCCCGCCGCGGCGCGGCGGGCCTTCCTGTCGGACCGTCAGCGGGTCCGGGCGGGAACGATGGCTCCCCCCTGCGATACCCGCGCGCCAGCGCCGCCTGCAGCGCCAGCGTTGCGGGCGTTGTGCCGGAAGGCTCGAAGCGCGCGTTGCCGAATCCGTTATCGTACGCCACCGCGGCGAGCGGGGTACCATCCGAGCGGAACACCTGGATCAGGCCTCTTGCTCTGCCACACGGAGGTGATCTCCTGCGTGGGAAAGTTCGGGGTCACCGCTCCGCAGGCTGGTTTGCGTCGGGATGGGCTCGGGTAAAGAGCCCCGCGCACCCGGTCCCATCCCGTCCGCCAATCCTGCAACCCAGCGGCATCCCCAACCTCCCCCGGCAGTTTCGGGGGAGGTGGGCCGGTAGTGCCGGCCCGGAGGGGGCCTGCTCCGGCCCGTCCGAAGCTCCACGAGACCCTGCCGTACCCCCAACCTCTCCCAGTCTTTCTGGGAGGCGGGCGAGCGTTGCGAGCCTGGAGGGGGCGCCGCGGGGCGCGCCCACCCCGTTGTATAGCACTGCTGTACCTCCTACATTCCCCGCCCCAATCCACATCCAACGAATCCCGCACGCCCGTACAGACCATCAGGTGAGCGAAAACACGCCGCGCGTCGGCATCATCATGGGCAGCCGCTCGGACCGCGAGACCATGCAGGAGGCCGCCCGCGTCCTGGACGAGCTGGGGATCGCGTACGAGATGGAGATCGTCTCCGCGCACCGCACCCCGGACCGCATGTTCCGCTACGCCGAAGAAGCGGAGCGGCGCGGCATCGAGGTCATCATCGCCGGCGCGGGCGGGGCGGCGCACCTCCCGGGGATGACGGCGGCCAAGACCGTCCTTCCCGTCATCGGCGTCCCCGTCCTTTCCTCCACGCTCAACGGGCTGGACTCGCTCCTTTCCATCGTCCAGATGCCGAAAGGGGTCCCCGTCGCCACGGTGGCGATCGGCAAGGCGGGGGCGGCCAACGCGGGGCTCCTGGCCGCGCGCATCATCGGCAGCCGCGACGCGGAGATGCGCGCGCGGCTCAAGGCGTACGCAGAGCGGATGGCGGAGGATGCGCTGCGCCCCGACGCCGGGGACGGAAAGCCGTGAATCCACCGATCCTTCCCGGCGCCACCATCGGCATGGTGGGCGGCGGACAGCTGGGACGCATGTTCGCGCTGGAGGCCCGGCGCATGGGCTACCGCCTGGTCGTCCTGGACCCCGGCGACGCGACCCCCGCCGCGCAGTTCTGCGACCAGCACATCCGCGCGCCCTTCGAGGACGTGAGCGCGTGCCTGCGGCTGGCGCGGATGAGCGACGTGGTCACGCTGGAGTGGGAGAACGCGGACGTGTCCACGCTGCGCGCAATGGCCGAGCACGTCCCAATCCACCCCTCCCCGGACGTTCTTGAAGTGGCGCAGCACCGCGTGCGGGAGAAGGACGCGGCCCGGCGCCTGGGAGTGCTGACGGCGGACTACCGCGCGGTGCGGTCGAAGGAGGAGCTGGAGGCGGCGCTGCGGGAGATCGGCGCGCCGGCCATCCTCAAGACCGCGCGGATGGGGTACGACGGCAAGGGCCAGGCGACGATTCACAACGCATCCGAAGCCGCCGCCGCGTGGGACACCCTGTCCCGCCAGGGGGACGATTTCATCCTCGAGGCGAAGGTACCCTTCCGGATGGAGGTGAGCGTGATCTGCGCCCGCTCGGCGTCCGGAGAGACCGCCTGCTTTCCCGTGGCGGAGAATGAGCACCGCCGTGGCATTCTACACCTTACGGTGGCGCCCGCGCGGGTGTCGGCCGACGTGGCGGAGGAGGCGCGGCGGGTGGCCAGTACGCTGGCGGAGGGGCTGGGCGTCGTGGGCCTGCTGGCGGTGGAGATGTTCGTGGACGGGGAGGGGAGGATTCTGATGAACGAGATCGCCCCGCGCCCCCACAACAGCGGCCACCACACCTGGGAAGCCTGCGCCGTAAGCCAGTTCGAGCAGCAGCTGCGCGCCGTCTGCGGGCTGCCGCTGGGGGACCCCGCCCTGCTGCGCCCCGCGGCGATGGTGAACCTGATGGGCGAGGACGCGGGGACCGGGCTGGACCGGCCGGGGGTGGCGCGGGCGCTGGAGGTTCCGGGCACGGCACTGCACCTGTACGGAAAGCAGGAGGCGCGGCCGGGGCGGAAGATGGGGCACCTGACGGTGCTGGCGGACACGGCGGACGAGGCGGCGGCAGGGGCGCTGGAGGCGTGGGAACGGATCGCGGGAGGCGCGTGAGAGACGAGACCCTTGCGCTCCCATATCTTGTGGTGCAATTGTAGGGAGACCGCACCATCTTCGGTGCCCACACCCACACCTCCCCCTGGCGGACCTCCCCGCCGGATCGGGGAGCCGCCGCCCCGCAGAACGCGCGTCCGTGTCCCACTTTGCGGCGCCCGTCGCTGAAACAAATTGCGTTCGCCGGCGTAAGCAGAGATCACGGAAAGGCTTGGCACGCGGGCCAATCGTGG
Organism: Longimicrobium sp.; assembly: GCA_035759295.1. Classification (GTDB taxonomy): domain Bacteria; phylum Gemmatimonadota; class Gemmatimonadetes; order Longimicrobiales; family Longimicrobiaceae; genus Longimicrobium. The sequence continues at coordinate 3,860 of DASTVC010000038.1, forward strand.
CCCGGCGATTGCTTTGATTCCGTGCGAGAGGCAAGAGCCCCGGGAGGGAGGTCCCGATGATTCTTCACTGCAACTTCGAAGAGCTGCGCGCGCTGGCATCCGCCGGCGAAACGGTGGTGTCCGCCTCCGAAGCCGCGTCCGCGGGTGCCGTATCGGCGCCGGCGGAGGGCGTGGCCAGGGTGGAGATGCTGCTGCCGCGCCTGACCGGTGACTTCAGCATCGATACGCTCGACGACCAGCGCCGCGTGCGCCACGCCGTCAGCGTGATCGTGAACGATCTGCACTCCCGGCTGGACCAGACCATCATCGAGTTCAACCCCGCGCACGAAGAGGCGGTGACGCTCTACTTCGACTACGGCCACTCGCGCTCGGTGCTGCACCGGCTGGACGTGATCGGGGCCGAGATGGAGGCCATGGTGGACCTGATCACCGGCGGCCGCCCCGACCTGGGCGGAGGCATCAGCTTCCCCGACTGATCCAGATCGTTCCATCGGCCTGATCCGGATCGTTGCATCGATCGAACACGAAAGCCCCGCGCCAACCTCCCGGCGCGGGGCTTTTTCGTGTCCATCCGCCTCGGCCGGGTGACCGGGTGACCGGGTGATGGGAAGCGCCGGAAAGCGTCGGCCGGCATCAGTCCCGGTCCGGGCCTTCGCGGCGCATCTCGAACGTACCGACGGCACCGCCGGCGTACGCCCGCTGCACCCACTTCCCGGCCACCACACCGTCCCGCACCCGGCCTTCCATCGACACGCCCCCGTGCGAGATGCGGGGGATGAGGGTGATCTCCACCGAGTCGCCGCTGAACACCTCCGCC
>DASTVC010000039.1:0-2297 GCA_035759295.1 Longimicrobium sp.
ATCCGGGGGCGTTGGCTATGACCCGCCACCCGGCAACATGTTCCGTCTGGCGCAAACACGTTCATGTGCTTAACTTTACGCCACTTTCCCCCCATACGCAGCACGCACCTTCCGCATGTCGCGCTACCAGGACCTCAGGCTCCGCCCCGCGGACCCGTTCCATCCGCATTCACGCCGCCAGCGCTCGCTGTCGGCGGTCATGGCGATCGCCGTGATGCTGGGGCTGATGGGGAGCGCCTTCTTTCGCACGCAGATCGTGCGCAACGACGAGTTCGCCCTGCGCGCCGACGACAACCGCTTCGACGTCCTTCCCGTCCCCGCCCCGCGCGGCGCCATCTACGACCGCAACGGCAAGCTGATCGCCGAGACGGTGACCGGCTACACCCTGATGGTGGATCCGGGGCCGGCCGACTCCATCCGCGCCTGGCTGGCGCCGGTGTCGCAGATGCTGGCGCTGGACTCGGCCTCGGTCGAGGACGTCATCCACCGCGCGCGCACCAGCAAGGGCAAGCCGGTGCAGGTGGTGGCGCACCTGAGCTTCGAGCAGGTGTCGCGGCTGGAGGAGCGCAGCGAGCCCCTGCGCGGGTTGACGATGGACCGCCGCCCCATCCGCCGCTACCCGGCGGGCGCGGCGGTGGCGCACGTCGTCGGGTACGTGCTGGAGATCAACGACCGCGAGCTGCAGAGCCCCGAGTTCGAGGGGTACGTGCAGGGTCAGCACGTGGGCAAGACGGGGATCGAGCGGCGGTACGAGCGCACGCTGGGCGGCAAGCCGGGGGCGCAGTTCATCGAGGTCAATTCGCGCGGCCAGGTGCTGGGCCGCTTTGCCCCCACCATCAACGAGCCGCCCAAGCCCGGCGGCGACGTGCGGCTGACCATCGACCTGGACCTGCAGCGCTACGCGCATCAGGTGTGGCCGGCGGGAATGCGCGGCGCGGTGGTGGCGATGGCGCCGTCCACGGGCGAGATCCTGGCGCTGTACTCCGCGCCGTCGTACGACCCCAACCTGTTCGTGGGCGGCGTGCGCTCGCACGACTGGGCGGCGCTCAACCAGGACCCCGCGCGCCCGCTGCTGAACCGCGCCGTGGCCGGCATCTATCCCCCCGCGTCCACGTGGAAGCTGGCGACGGCCATCGTGGGGCTGGAGCGGGGCGTCATCACCCCGGAGTACGTAATGCCCATCGCCTGCACGGGGGGGATGGCGTACGCGGGCCGCTACTCGCGCTGCATGAAGCGCGAGGGACACGGCCCGCAGAACCTCATCCAGGGCATCGCCAACTCCTGCAACGTGTACTTCTACCAGCTGGGGATCCGGCTGGGGCTGGACGTGCTGGCGGCGGAAGGCACGCGCCTGGGCTTCAGCCGCCCCACGGGGATCGACATCCCCGGCGAGCGCACGGGAACGTTCCCCACCGACAAGAAGTGGTACGTGAACCGCTTCGGCTGGCGGCCGCCGCCCAGCGAGGTGATGAACGTGTCCATCGGCCAGGGCCCCAACGCGCAGACGCCGCTGCGGATGGCGCAGTTCTTCAGCGCGCTGGCGGGGAACGGCACCGCGCGCCAGCCGCACATGCTGCTGCGCAAGGAAACGCCCGTGGAGACGGACCTGCGCGTGAGCAAGCAGACGCTGCAGGCGCTGTGGCAGGGGATGGCGGCGGTGGTCGAGGCCGGCGGCACCGCGCACGCGGTGGAGCTGGACCGCTTCAAGCTGTACGGCAAGACGGGCACGGCGCAGAACTCGGCCGACGCCCGCAGGCCGCACGCCTGGTTCACGGGGTTCGCGGGCCCGCGCGGCGGCGATCCGGAGATCGTGATCGCGGTGGTCGTGGAGTTCGGCGAAAGCGGCTCGCGCGCCGCGGCCCCCGTGGCCGCGCACATCGCCGAGTACTACCTGAACAAGAAGCACGGCTTCGCCAACCCGGCGCTCGTCGCCGAGTCCATCGCGGACCCGGTGCGGGATACCGCGCGGCGGGATACGGCGCGCTGAGGTGAACGGGTGAACGGGTGACAAGGTGATCGGAGAAGGCCGGGCCGTCGCGACCCGCGGGTGCCCTCTCCCCCGACCGGCCTTTCGCTCGTTCCTCGCGACGGCGGTCGACCCCTCCCCCAACTTCGGGGGAGGGGTTTTCTTTACCCGAAGGTCCGCCATGCAAACAACCCCTCCCCCGCAGTTTGCTACGCATTACCCACAAGTATGCAAAGTGCACAAGAGCGGTAACCTTGTGGAGCGAAAGGAGAAAGGCTGACTGAACGCGGGAGGCTAGATGGCGAGGGTTACTCGGTCGGTTGAGCGTGAG
>DASTVC010000040.1:0-10248 GCA_035759295.1 Longimicrobium sp.
GCACATCGAGGTGCGCGTCGACGTTGACGATGGCAAGGCCGATCTCTGGGCGCGCGGCGGCCAGGCCGCGGATGATGGAGCCCGTGATTCCGTGGTCGCCGCCCAGAAAGACCGGGCGCGCGCCGGCGGCGAACACCTGCCGCGCGGCCTGCTCGATGGCCGCGTGCGCGTCGGCGCCGTTCATCGTCGGGAGCGTGACGTCGCCCAGGTCCAGCACGGGGGCCACGTGGCGCTCGCCGTCGAAGGTGCCGAACGAGGCGAGGGCGTCGCGGATGGCGCGCGGGCCGAAGCGGGCGCCGGGGCGCGACGGAATCCCCCCATCGTATGGAAAGCCGAGGACGACCGTGCGCCCTTCCAGCGGCTCGCCCTCCGCCCATGGGCGCAGCAGCGTTGGAGCGCGGGGGTCGCGCGGGTCGGGGGTCGCGCGCAGGCCGGCGAGCGGGTCGGGCAGGGGATCGGTCACGGAACGGCAGTGCGAAAGTGCGGGAGTGGAAGATCGCGTTCGGGCAGCCCGTCGCGCGCCGAGCGGATCGCGCGTCGGCGGGTTGTCTGCCTTCGGCGAGTCTCGCTAACTTACGTGGACCGGGGCGCGCCGGGCCAGATTCGGCGCGCCCCGCATCAACATCGGCCAAACGCGTTCTTCGGAATTCATCAGACATGCGCATCCTGACGGGGATTCAGCCTTCGGGCATCCTGCACATCGGCAACTACTTCGGCGCCATCAGGCCCATCCTGGACCTGCAGGGGCAGGGCGAGGTCTTCGTTTTTCTGGCGGACCTGCACGCGCTCACCAGCGCCAGCGACGGCGCCCGGACGCGCGAGAACATCCGCATGGCCGCCATCGATCTGCTGGCGTGCGGGCTGGACCCCGAGCAGACGACGTTCTGGCGCCAGTCGGCCGTGTCGGAGCACGCGGAGCTGATGTGGGTGCTGACCACCGTCACCCCGATGGGGCTGATGGAGCGCATGGTGGCGTACAAGGAGAAGGTGCAGAACGGCATTCCCGCCAACGTGGGCCTGTTCACGTATCCAGTCCTCCAGGCCGCCGACATCCTGGCGTACGACGCCGACCTGGTGCCCGTGGGCAAGGACCAGAAGCAGCACCTCGAGGCCACGCGCGACATCGCCGTCAAGGTCAACGAGGCGTACGGCGAGGGCACGCTCAAGCTGCCGGACGCAAAGATCAGCGAAGGCGTTGCCGTGGTGCCCGGGCTGGACGGGCGCAAGATGAGCAAGAGCTACGGCAACACCATCGACATCTTCATGGAGGAAAAGGCGCTGCGGAAGAAGGTGATGGGCATCGTCACCGACAGCACGCCGCTGGAGGCGCCCAAGAATCCCGACGGCTCCACCATCATCGACCTCTACCGCCTGTTCGCGTCCCCCGAGCAGGTGGAGCAGATGAAGGACGAGTTCCGCGCGGGCGGCGTGGGCTACGGGCACTTCAAGCAGCGTCTGTTCGAGGCGATCTGGGAGTTCTACGCGCCCATGCGCGCCCGCCGTGAGGAGATCGTGTCGAATCCCGGCTACGTGGACGAGCTGCTGGCCGACGGCGCCCGCAAGGCGCGCGAGATCGCGCGGCCGACGCTGGAGCGGGTGTGGAAGGCGGTGGGGCTGCGGTAGGGGCCTCACCCGGCTCGTTCCTCGCCTGCCCTCTCCCGCAAACTGCGCGGGAGAGGGGATAAACGTCGCAAACACCTGAAGTGCGTTCCCGCGGGCTCGCCTTCTGCCCGCGGCTTCGGTTCACCCCCCTCACGTTCCACATCATGTCCGTCGCCACGCCAGAAGCATCCGTCGACCTGAGCACGATCGAAGGCATCATCAACGCGATGTACGCGACGGTCTCGGCGGGGGCGGGGGAGGCGCGGGACTGGGAGCGGTTCCGCACGCTCTTCCTCCCCGGCGCGCGGATGATCCCCACCAATCGCGCCATCCACAACGGCCAGGGCGGGCACCCGCCGGACGTGATGGACATCGAGACGTTCATCCGCACCACGGCGCCGGTGCTGGAGCCGATGGACTTTCACGAGGTGCAGGTCGCCATGCGCGTGGAGCGCTTCGGGTGCATCGCGCACGTGTGGAGCACCTACGATTCCCGCCGCGCGCCGGACGCCGCGGAGCCGTTCGCGCGCGGCATCAACAGCATCCAGCTGTACCACGACGGCGCGCGCTGGTGGGTGGTGAACGTGTTCTGGGACTCGGAGCGCGCGGACAATCCCATCCCCGAGCGGTACCTCGCCGGCTGAGCCGGGCTGCGCATCCAAATTATTTCGCGGCAATCATCTACGCGCTCATCGCGGCACCCCTTTTGCCTCCACTCCCCGCCTCGTTCGCGTGGTGGGGATGGGTGAACCCTTGAAGGCAGGGGATGACGATGATGAGGTACTCGATCCGCCATCTTGCGGCGGCGGCATTCACGGTGATGACGCTTTCCGGATGCGCGGGAACCAACCTGGGCGCCCTGGGCGACATCCTGGGCGGCGCGATGGGCGGGCAGGGCGCGGGGCAGAACGGGCAGGTGGTGGTAGAGGTGCAGGCGGTGGACACGCGCCAGCAGGTGATCCAGGTGCGCACGCAGGACGGGCAGCAGGGCAACGTGAGGTTCGACCAGAACACCGTGGTCAGCTACCAGAACCAGCAGTACCCGGTCACGGCGCTGGAGCGCGGCGACGTGGTGGCCATGCAGCTGCAGCAGGGGCAGCAGGGCGAGACGTACGTGAGCCAGATCGTGGTGCAGCAGAGCGTGCAGGAGCGCACCGGGCAGAGCACCGGCGGTGTGAGCGGCAGCGGCCAGATGCAGCAGATCTACGGCCGCGTAGGCCAGATCGACCAGGCGCGCGGCATGTTCCAGCTGCAGACGCAGCAGGGCACGTTCGTGGTGTCGCTGCCCTACAACCCGGGCGCCGCGACCGCGGACTACTTCAACCGCCTGCGCACGGGTGACAACGTGCGCCTGGAGGGCACCGTTACCGGCAGCGGCCGCATCGAGCTCTACCGCTTCATCTGACGCGGCGGACGGACAGGCGATGGATCAGCGGCGCGGGCGAAAGCTCGCGCCGCTTCTGCTTGTGGGGAATGCGGGAGGGGATGATGCAGGGCCCGTGCGGTGCTTGCGGCGCATTCGTTCGCCGCGGCAACCGCACGGGCCGTAGCGTCAGCAGACCTGCTGGCAGTTGTAGCCGGTGGCGCAGCTTCCGTTGCAGGAGAGCTGACAGGTGTTGCAGCCGGACCTGAGCGAAACGCAGAGATCCGTGATCGCGTTGCCGCGAACGGTGCCGCGCGCGTCCGCATCCTCGGCCGTGATCCCGAACGATTCCACGGCCAGCCGTTCGATGTCGAGCTTCATCTTGCGCATCGTATCTCTCCCGGATCAGGTGATTTCGAATCGCACACCGCCACTCGCGGCGCGCGTTCCAGCGTTTATTTAAAATTAAGTCTGGTTTTGATTGTGTGCAAGCGGCAACTTCCGGTGTGCGTATCCCAGGGCTCACCGCGGAAATGGGCCGGCGCGCTTCGCGTTTCGCTGTCGCGATCCACATCCTGCGTGTATTCTGTCCAGCGGCTCCGGCCGTCCATCGCCACCCACTCCCGATCCTCATCGTCCGATGACGCCGCTGTTCAACAAGCTGAACCTCAAGGGTCAGAAGGAGATCGTCGTCCTGAACGCGCCCGGGAGCTTCGAGCGGGAGCTGAATGCGCTCGATGGTGTGACGGTGCACCGCGACGCGTCGGCGCTGGAGCGCGTGGAGTTCGCGCTGGCGTTCGTGATCACCAACGCGCAGCTGGCCGCGGCGGCGGAGGCCATTCTGCCGATGGCGCAGGGCGACGCGGTGGTGTGGTTTGCGTATCCCAAGGGCACGTCGAAGCGGTACAAGTGCGAGTTCAACCGCGACACCGGCTGGGCCCCGATGGGCGCGGCGGGGTTCGAGGGCGTGCGGATGGTCGCCATCGACGAGGACTGGAGCGCCCTCCGCTTCCGCCGCGTAGAGCACATCAAGTCGCTCAAGCGCGACGCCAGCCGTGCCGCCACCGAGCAGGGCAAGGCGCGCGTGGCGAAGAAGGACGGGGACGCTCGATGATCTCGCCCTGGAGCTACGATGCGGTGCTCCCCAGCCCTGACGGGCAGAAGACCGTGCGAATCAAGGATCCGGGCGAGATCGCGATGGGCGGGCCGACGTCGGCGACGCTGATCGTCTCCACCGGCATGACGCTCGAGTCCTGCAGCCCCTCGATGGTCTGGTCCGACGACTCGCGGTTCCTGGCCGTCCCGCGGTGGACCCCGGACCGGGCCCAGCAGCTCGCCATCGTGGACGTGGAGCAGGGGACGGTGCGCGTGCTCCCGGGCCGCTATCGCGTGCTGCAGCTGGAGTCGTTCGATGCGGGTGTGGTGCGGGGGGTGGATTCGCCCATCTACCAGCCCCGCCCGGTCGCCGTCGCGGTAGCGGAGCACTTGGCCCGTGACCCATAGCCGCGCCGCCACCGAGCAGGGCAAGGCGCGCGTGGCGAAGAAGGACGGCGGCGCCTGATCGGTTGATTGATGGTTCCACTCGTGGAAGTCACTGGTGGAACTTCCACGGGTGGAACTGTGGGTGTCAGAAACCGATGGGCCGACGTTCCGTGCGTAGAACGACAGGTCGCAAGTTCATCAATATGAGGACGAATCATGGAGCTGACGGGCATTAGCTGGGCCGGACCGCCGGCTGACGACGAAGAGATTCTCGCCGGACTTCCGCGCGAGCTGCAGAGCATGCTTGCCGCGATAAACGGCTTTGTCCTGTTCGGTGGCGCACTGCACGTGAGGGGCGCGGTGAGTGAGCCGGCGTGGCACTCCCTGCGCGCTTTCTGGAAGGGGTCTTACGCACTCGCCGATCTGTATCCCGCCGTCCAGGCCAACGACATTCCCTTTGCGCAAGACTGCGTGGGCGACCAGTTCCTGCTGCGCGATGGGGTCGTTGTGCGGCTGTCGGCGGAGACGGGTGAGGTGGAACCGCTCGGGATGCCGCTGTTCGACTTTCTGCAACGTGCCTGTGCCGATCCCACGGAGTTCTTGAGCGCGCACCCGCTCATCCAGTACCTGAACGACGGCGGCGAACTGCACCCGGGGATGCTGCTGCACGCGTATCCACCGTTCTGCACACAGCAGGCGAGCCAGGGCGTGTCGCTGCGTCCCGTCCCTGCGGTGGAACTCATCCGGTTTCATGTGGCGCTGGCGCGGCAGATGACGGCCATTCCCGAGGGCGGATGGTTCGAGACGCGCATTGCGGATTGAGCGGCCCGGGGCCCCTGTCCCCTGTAACCTGTTCCCTGTAATCTTTCCCCCGCAGTCCCCCGGTACACGTTGTGCACCCTCGCCGCGAAACCTGAATTTCACGAGGAGACACGATGTCTGACGCTACGCCCACAGATCCGCAGGGACCCGACGATTCCAGCACCGGCGCGACTGTCGCCGGCGACCCGGCCGGCGGCAGCGAGCCGCGCGGCGAGGTGCTTACGCTGGTGTGCGAGACCTGCGGCAAGGACTACTTCTTCGACGGCACGCAGCCGGAGCCGGGCATGGCGTGCACCAAGTGCGGCGGCACCGTATTCCGCTCGTTCCACGAGACGGCGGGCGAGGCGGCCGACGACTTTCGCGACACCACCGGCCGCGACACCGACCCCGACGACGCCGAGGGCGACGTGATGCCGGGGGACGTGATGGACCTGAACAACATCTGACGCGCAGACGATGACGGAACCCAACGGCAGGACGCTCTTCAGCGGGTCGGGCGTGGCGCTGGTCACGCCCTTTGGCGCGGATGGCGGGGTGGACGAGGAGGGCCTGCGCGAGCTGGTGGGCTTTCACCTGCGCGAGGGGACGGACGCGCTGATCGTGAACGGCAGCACCGGAGAGGCCGTGACCATGTCGCCGGACGAGCAGCGGCGCGCGGTGGAGGTCGTCGCCCGGGCGGTGCGCGACGGCGAACGCCCGGTACCGGTGATCGCGGGGTGCGGAGGTGGCGACACGGCCGTGGTCTCGCGCCTGGCGTCGCAGGCGCGCGAGGCGGGGGCGGACGCGCTGCTGGTGGCGCAGCCGCCGTACAACAAGCCGCCCCAGCGCGGCCTGCTGGCCCACTTTCGCGCGGTGATGGACGCGGGCAACCTGCCCACGGTCATCTACAACATCCCCGGCCGCGCGGCGGTGAACATCCTTCCCGAGACCATCGAGCAGCTGGCGGAGGACGAGCGCGTCGTCGGCATCAAGGAAGCCAGCGGCGACATCTCGCAGGTGGCCGAGGTGGCGCGCCGCGTGGGCGACCGCGTGGCCCTCTACAGCGGCAACGACGACCAGGTGGTGGCGCTGATGGCGCTGGGCGGGCGGGGCGTGATCTCGGTGCTGGCCAACATCGCGCCGCGCGACACCTCGCGGATGGCGAAGGCGTTCCTGGAGGGCAACACGGCCGAGGCGTGCGCGCTGCAGCTGCGCTACCTGCCGCTGATCGCGGCGATCTTCCGCGAATCGAATCCCATCCCCATCAAGGCCGCCGTGGCCATGCTCGGCTTCCGCGTCGGCGAGCCGCGGCTGCCGCTGGTGCCGGCGTCGGACGCGGTCAAGGAGGAGCTGGAGCGGGAGATGCGCGCGCTGGGGCTGCTGGGAGGGAGCTGACGGTGGCGGATACGGAGGATGCCGTCCGCGTGGTGCTGAGCGGCGCTACGGGCCGCATGGGGCAGACGCTGGCCGCGCTGATGGCGGAGGACGGGGGGATGCGGCTGGTCGGCGGCATCGGGCGGATGCCGGAGCGCGGCTGCGACATCGGCTGCACCATCGTGGAGACGCCGGAGACGGCGGGCGCCTGGATGACCGAGGCGGACGTCGTCATCGACTTTTCCGCCCCCGAGCTGCTGCGGCGGCTTCTGCAGATGCACGGCGATGCGCTGGCGGGAAAGGCCATCATCGTCGGCACCACGGGGCTCACGCCGGACGAGGCGGAACTTCTGCGCGCGCAGGCGAAGCGTTCCGCGGTGCTGCAGGCGGCCAACTTCAGCGTAGGCGTCAACCTGCTGGTGGCGCTGGCGGAGCGCGCGGCGGCGGTGCTGGGCGACGATTACGACGTGGAGATCGTGGAGGCCCACCACCGGCGCAAGGTCGACGCGCCCAGCGGGACGGCGCTGGCGCTGGGTGAGGCGGTGGCGCGCGGCCGCGGCGTAAAGCTGGCGGACGTGCGCGTCGACGGCCGCAGCGGGCGCCCTGGCGAGCGGCCGCGCGGCGAGGTGGCCTTCCACGCCGTCCGCGGCGGGGACATCGTCGGCGAGCACGAGGTGATGCTGATCGGCGAGCGGGAGCGGGTCACGCTGGGCCACGTGGCGCAGGACCGCGCGCTCTTCGCGGAAGGCGCCCTGCGCGCCGCGCGCTGGATCGCCGGCAAGGAGCCCGGCACGTACACCATGAAGGACGTGCTGGGGTTGTAGCCTCGCGCGGATTCGATCAGCAGAAGCGGGGGCCGGGCCTGGTTGGCTCGGCCCCCGCTTCTGCGACCCTGGTCGCTCCCGCGCGCTGGATACTGTATATTCCCGCGTCCCCCATCCTCCCCGCACTCCGCGCCGCATGTACGCGATCGTCCTTGCCCTGCTGCTGATGACGGCCTGCGCATCGCCGGGCGACCCTCCGCCGCGCGTTCCGGCACATCAGGGCACGAGCCCGGCGGCGGAGGCGTTGATGCAGGATTCGTTGGTCGAAGCGCGTGCGGGTGCGGAATTCACCATCGAGCTGCGGTCCAACGCCACCACGGGGTACCGGTGGATGCTGGCGGATTCACTGGACGCCACCCGCGTGGCCCACCTGCGCGACGTCTACGTGGCCGATCCCGCGCCGGAGGGGATGGTGGGCTCGGGCGGACGCGAGACGTGGACCTTCCGCGCCCTGGCGCCCGGCGAGACGACCATCGTCATGCGCTACGCCCGCCCCTGGGAGCCGCCCACGTCCGCGGCGACGAGGGCGGTGTTCTGGGTCCGCGTCCACCCGGCGGCGCAGTGAGCGGAAGCGCGCCGCGGCGGCTGGTGCTGAACATGGCGGAGGAGCGCCCCATCTACAGCATCCCCGGCTGGGCGGTGGAGGAGATCCGCGCCGCGCTGCCGGACGGCTGGGAGATGACGGTGATCGAGGAGCCGGCCGACGGGCGCGGCGACGGAGGGGCGGCGGATTCGCCCGGCGCGCGGGCCGCGATGGAGGCGGTGCGGGGGGCGGAGGTGTACGTGGGGTTCGGCGTTCCGGAAGCGCTCTTCCACGCCGCGACCGCCGCGCCGGACGGGCGGCTGCGCTGGGCCCACTCCGGCTCCGCGGGCGTCGGCGGGGCGCTGTACGCGGCCATGCGCGCGTCGGAGGTGGTGCTCACCAACTCCGCGGGCATCTACGCCGAGCCCATGGCCGACACGGTGCTCGCGATGATCCTGCACTTTGCCCGCGCGCTCGACGTCGCCGTGCGGGGGCAGGCGGAGCGGCGGTGGGATCAGGCGCCGTACCACACGCTGGACGCGCCGGTCCGCGAGCTGTCGGAATCCACCCTGGGCATCGTGGGTCTGGGCGGGATCGGCCGGGCGGTGGCGCGGCGGGGGGTGGCGCTGGGGATGACCGTCCTCGCCACGCGGCGGCGGGGGACGGAGGCTCCGGAAGGCGTGGAGGTGCTGCGCGGGCCCGGCGCGCTGGACCAAATCCTTCCCCGCAGCGACTACCTGGTGATCGCCGTGCCGCAGACGAGCGAGACGCGGGCGATGATCGGCGCGCGCGAGCTGGCCCTGCTGCCGCGCGGCGCCGTACTGGTGAACGTGGCCCGCGGCGGGGTGGTGGACGAGGCGGCGCTGATCGCGGCGCTGCGGGGCGGCGCGCTGCGCGGTGCGGGGCTGGACGTGTACGCCACCGAGCCGCTCCCGCCCGATTCGCCCCTGTGGGGACTTCCCAACGTGATGGTGCTCCCCCATGTTTCGGGCACCTCACACCGGTTCTGGCGCCGCCAGACGGACCTGATCACGCAGAACCTGCGGCGGTACGCGGCGGGAGAACCTCTGCTGAACACCGTCGACAAGAACGCAGGATATTAGGGTGGAAAAGATCATTCAGGCCGCCGTGCAGCGCGGGGCCAGCGACCTTCACATCAAGGCGGGCGACGTGTTCCGCGCCCGCATCAACGGCCAGCTGGTGCCGCTCACCAAGCAGCGCCTTACGCCCGAGCAGACCCGCGACATCGCGCTGCGGCTCATTCCGCACGAGCGCGACCGGCTGCGGGTGGACGAGATCCAGGACTACGACTGCTCCTGGGGCCTTCCCGGCGTGGGCCGCTTTCGCGTGAACATCCTGCGGCAGCGCGGCAGCTTCATGATCGTGATGCGGGTGATCCCGTTCGAGATCCCCACCATCGAGCAGCTGGGGCTGCCCCCCGTGGTGCAGGACGTGGCCGCGCTGGAGCGGGGGATGATCCTGGTGACGGGCGTCACCGGCAGCGGAAAGAGCAGCACGCAGGCGGCGATGATCGGGTTCATGAACCAGAACATGCGCCGCCACGTGGTCACGCTGGAGAACCCTATCGAGTTCCTGCACCGCGACGTGAACTGCTCCATCACCCAGCGCGAGGTGGGGATCGATACGGACGACTTCCGCGTGGGGCTGCGCGCGGCGCTGCGGCAGGACCCGGACGTGATCCTGATCGGCGAGATGCGCGACACCGAGTCCATCGACATCGCCCTCAAGTCCGCCGAGACCGGGCACCTGGTGATCAGCACCGTGCACACGCGCGACGCGGCGTCCACCATCAGCCGGCTGGTCGCGACCTTCCCGCCGGAGGAGCAGAAGGTGGTGCGCCTCCGCCTGGCCGAGCAGCTGCAGGCCGTCATCTCCCAGCGCCTGCTCCCCAGCAAGGACGGCAAGGGGCGCGTGCTGGCGGCGGAGGTGATGGTGGTGAGCGGCACCATCCGCGACTGCATCGCCGACGCCGACCGCACGGCCGAGATCCCCGAGCACATCGCCGAAGGCAAGACGACGTACGGGATGCAGACGTTCGACCAGGCGCTGATGGACCTGGTGATGAGCGGGCAGGTGGACTACGCGGTGGGCAAGGCGGCCGCCACCAACCCGGGCGACTTCGAGCTGAAGATGAACATGCTCTCCGCTTCCGGCTCGGCGTCGGGTCCCTCGAATTCCAGCCCGGCGATGGCGGGGATCTCGCAGGACTACTTCTAGGATGGCGTACGCGCTGCTGGTCCTGTCGCAGATCGGGGGGC
>DASTVC010000041.1:0-12222 GCA_035759295.1 Longimicrobium sp.
CTGGACAAGGCCCTCTTTCAGCAGTACGCCGGCTGATACCAGCCCCGGAAAAAAATCTCGGGTCTTCGTCGATCCGGTCGCAAACAGCGCGGCACCCATGGGCGACGCACCACGCGCAACGCCCGTGTCCATGCACGTCGGCCGTCGTGGGTCGCACCGGGCTTCCCTGGGGACCTCGGGAACGGCGGCCGGATGGAAGCCCGGCAGGGGACCATCCGCATTTTTTCCGGAACACCTTTCCCGCCGCAGCACCCCGCAGCCCACCATTCCGGCTTCATCCGATGCGCGATCCCGCGAACCACCTTCTCGCGCGAACCTCTGCGGGAACGCCCCCGGCTTTCTCGCGGACCCGGGCTTCGCCAGATCGCGCATCAGGTGTCCGTGGAGGCCGGGTCCGGTGCGCTTGCGGCAGGACGTCGGCGCCGGGGCTGAAGACGAGGATGGCGGGATAGGTATCTCCCAGAAAACGCGGATGGCCCCCTGCCGCGCTTCCATCCCTCTGCCGTTCCCGGCGCGTCCACATACGCGTGGAGCGACGCCCACCTGCCGCCGTGTCCTGACCCCCTTTCACTGCATCGCGGGTCATCTCGCTCTTGGAGAGCATGACGTGCAGTTTGCAACCAGATGAAACGAAAGAGAGAAGACGCCGAGGGATTTTGCCCCTCCGCGTCTTCTCTTTCTTTCCTCCGCGGCTCCGCGTGAACCCAGCCGGAGCCGGAATCACGCCTCCGCGTCCGGCGGGACCGTCGCGGGGCGGGTAAGGCGCAGCAGGCTCACGCGGCGCTCGTCCGTCTCCTCCACCCGCAGCTCCATCTCCCCCTCCGGCGACATCACCGGCACCGCGTCGCCCAGCTCGGGAACGCGCCCCAGGCTGCCGAACACGAAGCCGCCCACCGTATCGAACTCCTCCTCCGGAATGCGGAGGCCGAAGCGCTCGTTCACGTCGCTGATCAGCACGCCGGCGTCGATCAGCACGTCGCCCTCGGGGGTGATCTCGAACTCCGGCTCCACCTCGTCGAACTCGTCGTTGATCTCGCCGACGATCTCCTCCAGCAGGTCCTCCAGCGTCACCAGGCCGTAGGTGCCGCCGAACTCGTCCAACACGATGGCCACGTGCACCGCCTGCCGCCGCAGCTCCGACAGCAGCTCGTCCACCGGCTTGGTGTCGGGGACGAAGAGGGCGGGGCGCAGGATGGAGCGCACGTCGAACTCCCCCTCCGCCGATCCCTCGCGCTCGTACAGCACGCGCAGCAGGTCCTTGGTCAGCACCACGCCCAGCACGGAATCGATGGTCCCCTGGTAGACGGGGATGCGCGAATGGCCCTCCTCCGTGGCCACCTCCAGCAGCCGCCGCAGCGTGACCTCCACCGGCACCGCCACCATCTCCGTGCGCGGCGTCATCACCTCGCGGACCACGGTCTCGCTGATCTCGAAGACGCCGCGCAGCATCTCGCGCTCGTCGTCCTCCATGTCGCCCGGCGTGCCCTCGCCCGGCTCCATCACCAGCAGCCGCAGCTCTTCCGGCGTCTGGATCAGGGGATGGAAGCCGGTGGAACGCACGCCGAACATTCGAACCACGCCACGGACGACGAAGTTGAGCGGCCAGGTGATGGGGGTGAGCACCCACGTCAGCGCCTGCAGCGGCGGGACGGCCAGGTGCGCGGTGATCCACTCCGCGCGGTGGACGGCGACCAGCTTGGGCACCTGCTGGCCCACGGTGGCGTGCAGGAGCGAGACGAAGAAGAGGGCGATGAAGACGGAGACCGCCATCGCCGAGCCCAATTCCATGCCCAGGATGCGCACGCGGCCGGGGCCGATCACGGGGACCAGGTAGGCGCGGGCGAGGAGGATGGCCTGGTAGCCGAGCGCCACGGACGCAAGGCTGCGCGCCACCTGCGCGGCGAACAGCAGCTCTTCCAGCCGGTCCAGCGCCGGAAGCACGCGGGCGGCCCGGGCATCGCCCTGGCGAATGGACTGCTCGATGCGGATGCGGCGAACCGCGATGAGGGCGAACTCGGCCGCCACCAGAAAGGCGTTGGCCGCGATCAGTCCCACGATGGTGAGGAGGGAGAAACTACCGGGGTCGGGATCCATTGAATGCAGTAGAAAGTCCCGCGTCCGGGGAGCGCTCCGGACTGCGGACCGGGCCCGCGGCGGGCGGTTCCGGGAGGCGGGCGATCAGTCTCCCGCCGCCTCCCCCCGCGCCGCCGCGAAAGTGCCCGTCAGACCGCGGCGGTTTCCTGCTGCGCCACGGCTTCCGACGCGGACGCCGCGTCGGTGTTGGCGATCACCGGGCTGCAGAAGCGCATGCCGATGTTCGCCAGCTCCTTAAGCTCCCGCTCGGTGAGGCCGGGATGGCGCTCGCCCAGGAACTGGATCGTATCCTTCATCCACTCCTCCTGCTGCTCCCGCGTCGCCTGCATGACGCCGCAGCGGTGGATGTGGCCGAACAGCTCGTTGCGCGCCTCGTCCATCGCGGTCGGGCGGCTGCTCTTGTTGCGGTCTCTGTTTCGGCTCAAAGGGCCTCCGTTTCGGGTAGAACCGACCCTCCGCGGAGGGCTCGGGAGATGTTTGTACAGTCTGAAAAACTCCGTAACATAGCAGCTTTCCGGGCCCCGCGAAACGGGGGCCCGGACATCGCCGGTCCGGGGATTGCTCGTGTGCCGCCACGATGGCGGCGCGGCCCCGTCCCGCGCGTGTGTGCTGATACCCCGAACTCGCAAAACGTGCCCCTTCGCACCCTCTCCGGCCTGATCGGCGCCGCGCCCGGCCGCCACGTGCGCTGGCGCGACCTGGAGCTGCGCCCGCACCAGGCCGATTTCGGCGCGTACCGCATCCACTGGGTAGAGACCGGCAAGGGGGAAGATGCGGTCGCGCTGGTGCACGGACTGTCCGGATCATCCCGCTGGTGGGCGCGCAACATCCGCGGGCTGGCGGCGCACTACCGCGTGCTGGTGCCCGACGTCGTCGGCTTCGGGCGCAGCCGGCTGGCGGCGTCGCGGCTGCCGGACGTGCCCTCGCTGGCGGCGGTGCTGGGCCAGTGGCTGAACCTGGCGGCGGACGGGCCGGCGCACCTGGTGGGGCACTCCATGGGCGGCCAGCTGGCCATTCACCTGGCCGCGCGCTTCGGCGACTGCATCAAGCGGCTGGTGCTGGTGGACTCGGCCGGGCTCCCGCGCCCCCTCACGCCGCGCATGGTGACCCGCTTTGCGTACGAGATGGCGCCGCCGCGGCAGTGGGGCGATCCCACGTTTCTCCCGGTGATGCTGGGGGACGCCCTTTCCGCCGGCCCGTGGAACGTGATGCGCGCCCTGCGCCACATCCTGCGCGACGACGTGCGCCCCCTCCTCCCCGACATCCGCCAGCCGACGCTCCTGCTCTGGGGCGAGCGCGACAGCATCATCCCGCCCCTGCACGGGGAAGAGATGCGGCGGCTGATCCCCGGCTCGCGGCTGCTCGTCCTCCGCGGCACCTACCACAACCCCATGGTGGACGCGCCCGACGCCTTCAACCAGGCGGTGCTCTCGTTCCTGGCGGGCGAAGAGGTGGGCGAATGAGGGCGGACGGCAGGCGACTGGGCCGCGCGGCCGCCGAGTGGGCGGTTACGCACCGGGTGCGCGCGGACGGCTGGAACCTGCGCTACCGCCAGGCCGGCGAGGGACCGCCGCTGGTGCTGGTGCACGGCCTCGGCTGCTCGGCGGACTACTGGGTCAAGAACGGGCCCTGGCTGGCGGCGGCGGGATACCGCGTGGTGGCGCCGGACCTTCCCGGCTTCGGGCGCACGGAAGGGCCCGGGTGGCTCTCCATCATCCAGCAGGCCTACGCCGTCTCGCTCTTTTCCGACGTGCTGGGATTGGGGCGCGCGGCGTACCTGGGCCACTCGCTCAGCTGCCAGACGGTGCTGGAGCTGGCCGCCACGGAGCCGGACCGTGTCGCGGGCCTCATCCTCGCCGCGCCGACGGGCGACCGGCGCAAGAAGCGGCTGCTGCGCGAAGCCGTCGGATTCCTCCGCGACATCCCCCGCGAGCCGCCGTCGCTGGTGCCGCTGATCATGGACGCGTACCTGCGCGCCGGGCCGGTGCGCTGGGGCCGCACCTGGCTGGCCGGCAAGCGCCACGACGCGTTCGATGCCGCCGCGCGGGTGCGCGCCCCCGCGATGGTGCTGGTGGGCGACCAGGATCCGGTGGTCACCGTGCACTTTGCCCGCGCCATGACCTACGCGGTGAAAGGCGCCCGCCTGCGCATCATCGAAGGCGCCGCCCACGCGCTGATCTACGACGAGCCGGCCGGCTTCAACGGCGCCGTGCTCCAGTTCCTCGACGCCCTCCATCGAGCACCCCTGTCGCCGCCACGAGCCATTCGGGCCGTCGCGCGGGGCTAGACAGATCGGCTCTTCCACCACATAATAGTCGCGGCCGTCAACTCCGCGAACTTTGAAGCACTCACGAGCCCCCCGCATCGTAGCGAGGGCGGGACTCGTGCTGCGCTCTTGACCCTAACCTACCAGATAGGTATCATTCATGCCGACTGTGTTGCGGGTAGCGGATTTCGTCTTCTCCTTTTACTCGGATGATCATGAGCCGGCGCACGTCCACGCCACCAACGGCGACGGCACGGCAATCATCGAGATCGATTCGGGAAGACTCATGCAGAAGCTGGGGAACATCCGCAAAAAAGACATACGCCGCGCTACCGTGCTTGTAGCCGAGCACAAGGACCATCTACAGACCGCGTGGACTGATTTCGCGTTCCGCCGAGGAGCAAAGAAATGAACGACAAGGAATTCGAGAAGCAGTACCGCGCCGCCACGAAGCTGAGCGAGCACCTGGACAAGACCGAGCCTCGGGCGGTGCATGCCGAGTACGACGCGGCGAAAGGCGTCGTGATGGTGCAACTTCGCTCCGGTTGCTGGTTCGGCTTCCCGCCTGAGATGGAACCGAGCCTGAGGGGCGCGACGCCGGAGCAGCTGGCCGAAGTCGAGGTTATGTTCGGCTACGGTCTGCATTGGGAGGAGCTGGATGCCGACATCGCAGTTCCCGGGCTGATCTTCGATTATCTGGACGCGCCGGCCTGGTGGGCAAGGTGGATCGCCAGCCGCACGAGCGCCAAGAAAGCCGCTGCGTCACGCGAGAACGGAAAAAAGGGCGGGCGCCCGCGCAAGGCACCCGCTTCGAAGACGTCCGCACCCAAGGCATCCTCTGCCAAGGCCGCGTAGCCGCTCGGGTTCAAGGGCACGGTGCGGCGAAAAAGGAAGAGAACGCAGAGGCCGTTTCGGCTTGCTCTGCGTTCTCTTCTTTGTGTCCGCGCCCTCTGCGTCGACCGCTACTCCTCGGCGGCTGCGGCGGCGCCGGCGACGATGATGGCGCCGCTCGGTTGGGGGAGGCCGCCCGCGGGCTCCTCCGTCACGGCGACGGCGGCGAGGGCATCGGCGGGGAGGGCGTAGGTGGCCTGCACCACGGCGGCGCCGCTCGCGTCGGGGCGGAAGGTGCCCGCGGGGATCTTGCGGTCGTCGGTCGTCACCAGCCACAGCTGGTACTCGCGGCCCTCGCGCACGGCGGGAAGGTTGTGCGCAAAGAAGGTCCAGCGGTCGGTGGCCGGGTCCCAGAACATCCGGCCGCTGGGCGCCGCCGGCCGCGCCGCCGCCATCTCGATCACCCGCGCGGCGGGGGCGCTGATGGCCGCCAGCGTGGCCTCGCGCTCGGCGACGCGGCGCTCCAGCTCGCCGCGCTCGCGCGCCGCGGCCAGGTAGCGCGCCTCCGTCGTCGCCAGGCGATTGCGAAGCGACGCGGCGTACAACCCCACGCCGATCAGCAGCACCAGCGACGCCGCCGCGGCCAGCCATGGCAGCATGGACGCCCGCCGCAGCGTGGGCGCGGAGGTGATCGGGATCACGTCCGGCTCCCTGCGGATCGGCGCCACCGGCGGCGGGGCGGCGGGCGGTGCGCCGACCAGGGTCACGTCGCCGTCGTCTCCGGGAAGCGGAGGGGCGGGGGCAATCTGCGTGACCGACTCGCGGTCCTCCGCCGCGCGGGCGAGCAGACGGGCGCGGACGCGGTCGGAGCGCGCGGGGTCCATGGGGCGCGGCGCGGCGGAATACGCCAGCAGCGCGGCGGCGGCGCGCAGGGACTCGAGCTCGGCGCTGCACGACGCGCAGCCGGCCAGGTGCTCGAGCAGGCGCTCGCGCTCCTCGCCGTCCAGGGCGTCTACCGCTTCCGCGGCCAGTGCGTCGTAGAGCTCTTCGTGCATCGGGTCGTTGGTCATGCGCCGTCCTCCCGAAGAACGGACAGCGCTTCTCTCAGCTTCTGCAGTCCCAGCCGGCACCGCGTCTTTACGGTGCCCAGCGGCTGGCCGGTGGCCTCGGCGATCTCGGACTGGCTCATCCCCTTGAAGTACGCCAGCTCCAGCGTCTCGCGCTGGTCCGGCGGCAGCTTTTCCATGGCCGCGTGCACGATCTGCCGGGTCTCGGCGATCTCGGCGGCGGCCAGGGGGGTGTGCGTGTCGGGGAGCAGAGAGCCGGCGGACTCGGCGTTCTCCAGCGGCTCGGCGGCGGCGGCGCGGCGGTGGCCCGCCAGCCGCACCCGGTCCAGCGCGCGGCTGCGGGCAATCACCACCAGCCAGGTGGATACCCCGCCCCGCGTGCCCTCGTAGCGCCCGGCCTGCCGCCACGCCTGGAGAAAAGCTTCCTCCACCAGCTCCTCCGCGTCGTCCGCGTCGCCCACGATGCGGGCGATGACGGAGTGAACCAGCGGCGACCAGCGGTCGTACAGCGCGCCCAGCGCGGACTCGTCGCCCGCGGCCATGCGGCGCAGCAGCGCGCCGTCGGCGTCCGCCGTGGGCGCCGCGCTGGTGGCGTGTCCCTGCAGGGAGTACGGGTCTACGGGCAAGGAGGGATTCATCGTTCCGTAGTTTGACGCGGCCCTGTCAACTGCGCAAGCACGCGTCGGCTCGGGATCATCCGCATCCACATCTCTTCCTCAACCGTGCCGCGCATCCGGGATCGTGGGTGGGTGGCAGGGTTCTCAAGATCGCGCATCAGGTGGTGCGAAAGTCTCGGTTCTGTGCGCCTCAGAGGGTCATCCAGCGATCCACATCCCTCTCAAAAAAATGCGGATGGCCCTCTGCCGCGCTTCCACCTTTCCTCTCGTTCCCGACACCCCCAGGGATCGTGCCTCGTCGACCGGCGCGCCGTGCCTCCGCTCACCACGCCCCCGTTCCCGACATTGACGGCCGAGGAAACGGCACGAGAAAACTCTGTTGACTCTGCTGACTCTGCGTGAGACCCAATCTTTTTGCGCATTGACGACCCTTTCCAACAACCCGGAAAGCCCCACACGGCGTCGACGGAGCCAACAGAAGAACTCCGTTGACTCCATCGACCTCGTGCGAGGCCTTCAGATCAGGCACTCGCCGCGGTTACTCGCCGCGTACGCCGCCAGCCTTGACCTCCAGCTGGTACGGCTGGAACTCGCACCCCGGGCGGACCGGGATGTACAGTACCTCCGGCGTTCCCGTGGCGCCCGCCTCGGCGAACACCGGGACGCCCATGTAGTCGGCCGTCCGCGTGACCTCGTTCACGCCCAGCACGCGCGGCAGCCCGTAGCGCACGTACCGGCGCCCGCCGACGGTGATCGGCTCGTTGTTGATGTACCACGTGGCGCCCGCGGCGTACCCGGTCGTCGCCGGGACCGGCTGGCCGTTCACCGTGGTGTCGCCGGTCGCGGTGTTGTACATCGCCGTGACCTCGCGCAGCATCCCGTTCTCCAACACGCACACCCGGATGGTACGGAACGGGATCACCGGCGGCGGCTCAACGATCACCGCCGGCGGCGGCGGGATCACGGGCGGCGGCGGTACCACCACCGGCGGGGGCGGGATCAGGTTGCCGAACATCCCCTTGAGCCCCAGCACCAGCCGGGGCGTCACCACCACCGCGTCGTCGGCCACGCGCACGGTGGATCCCGTCGGCGCGACGATGGGCCCGACCCAGAAGTCGTCCACGTGCACGGGCGAATCGTAGACGTGCACCGCCGCCTCGCCGAACAGCGCCAGCGGGCCCAGGGGGATGATGTCGATCCCCGCGCCCGCCGTCCCCTGCCCCACGGTCGCCTGCTCCGGCTCGAACGACAGGCATCCGCCCAGCGCGAAGACCGTCCCCTCGCACGCCGGCCGGTCTTCACCCGCCAGGTCCACCGTCAGCCCGCCGCCCCCGGCGAAGAAGTAGACGGAGGAAAGCCAGCGCGACACGTCACGCGTCACGAAGGGGCGAAAGGTGAGGCCCAGATCGTACAGCCAGGTGTTCATCACGTACTGCTCGCGCTCGCCCGCGCCCTCGAACTCGAACGGGCTCTGGTCGCTGGGCCGGCGCATGGGGATGTACGCGCCGTGCAGCCGCACCCCGATCGCGGGCGTCACCCACAGGTTGGCCAGCGCGCCGAACGCGGGCCCGTAGCCGGGCGCGTAGCCCTCTTCGTCGTCGTTCTCCGTCGGGTTCTCGGTGCCGTTGAGGGTCACCGTGCGGCTGGCGAACCAGTCGGTGCTGATGGAGCCGCCGGCGTAGACGCCCAGGTCGAACCGGCTGGCGCGCCGCCCCTCCATCTCCTGCCCCCACGCGCCGCCCGCGGAGCCCGCCAGCAGGGCCCCCACGGCGGCGTACGTCAGCAATCGTCTCATCACGTCCTCACGGGCCAGGTTGATTTTCATCGTCAGGAACCGCATACCGGCACCGCGGCCTTCATCCGTGCCCGCCTGGGAGAATCCGGAAGAGACGGCGGGGGTCGCGTCGGCCTTCTCGGGCCGCGGTGCCGGCCGTCAATCCAGCTCCCGCAGCGCCGCCCGCGCCTGGCGTACCGAGGCGGGATGGAAGTGCGGGTTGATCTCCAGTGCCTTCTGCAGGTGCGCGCGGGCACCCTCCGCGTTGCCGAGCGCCTTCTCGATCATCCCGGCGTGAAAGTGGAAGGATGCGTCGCGTGTCCCCAGCCGCAGCGCCTGCCGCGACGCATCCCGCGCGCCGCGCAGGTCGCCCGTCAGGTATCGCGCCCACGCCAGCATGTCCGCGCCCAGGACGTCCGGCCGGGCGCGCGCCTCGTCCTCCAGCACCGCCCGCGTCTGCGCGAGCGAACGGCCGTGGTCCAGGCGGAACTGCGACCACTGGCGCGCGAACGGCTCCGGGTTGGCCGCGTACCCGTCCTCCACGGCGGCGTACATCTCCTCCGCCCTGGCGTCCTCCCCCAGCGCCGCGTGAGCGTCGCCCATCAGCGCCAGGGTGGCCAGGTCCGCGCGATCGCCGGTGCGGGCGCCGTACTCCAGCACCCGCCGCCACCGCCCGCGCGCCGCCTCCACGCGGGCCAGCCCCGCGTACAGCCGGTGGTCGCCCGGCTCCACCGCCAGCCCTTCGCGAAAGGCGCGCTCCGCCTGGCGCAGGCGCCCGTTGCGCAGCTCGATGTCGCCCACGCGCAGGTGGAACCAGGCCACCTGCTCGCGCGGCAGGTCGCTGCGCGAGGCGACCTTGTGGCGCGCCGCGTACAGCCGGCTCCGCGCCCGGACGGTGAGGCCCTGCACCTCTTCCCACCGCGCCAGCCGCGGCGAGACGGACAGGTCGTCCTCCGCGCGCCCCAGCCAGCCGAAGCTGCCGCGCGCGCCGTCGTAGTCGCCCAGCTCCATCTGGATCTCCGCAAGCAGCGCGCGGGCGGACGGGCTTTCCGGCTCGTTGGCCACCAGCTCCTCCGCCGCCACGCGCGCCTCGGCGAAGCGGTGCTGGGCCAGGAGGCTGCTGGCCAGCGCCAGCCGCCCGCTGGTGTTGCGCCGCCCGCGCACCTCCACCGAGGCCCGCGCGACCGCCTCTGCCCGGCGAAAGTTCTGGTAGTCCCCCGTCTCCCGCGCGCGCTGCAGGTAAAGGTACGCCAGCCGCGCGCGGTCAGACCCGCCGAACGGGTCCTCCTGTACGCGCCGCTCGAAGAGGGCGATGTCCTGCTGCCGGAGCGCCACCTGGGCCATCCCCTGGGGGACGGTCTCCGGCAGCGGGGGGAGCGGCGTGCCGCGCACCACGCGGACCCCGCCCGCCACCCCCATCACCGTCACGATCGCCGCCGCGGCGGCCCGCGTGCGCCTGTTCATGCTCGCCTCGCGATCAGTTGGCGGTGGCCACGTAGGGAAAGGTCAGGGCGTCGGCGCGCTCGTCGGCGTCCACGTTGTCCGTCACCAGCCCGGGGCTCACGTTGTTGTTGTTCCCCAGCGCGTTGCCGAAGATCACCGCGAGTCCTTTATCGACCACGTCGTCGCCGTCCAGCTTGCGGCCGCCGTAGCCGTTCGCGGGATCCAGCACGTAGGTCAGCCACCCCACGTTGGGCCCCATCGGCCCGCCGCCCGTCTTGTCGGTGCGGACGAGCAGCATGTCGGGCGTCAGCGCCGCCGCCACCGCGTTGGCGTACGCCTGGTCACGCCCCGCCACGGTGGTGATGAAGCGGGCGATCTGCGGGCGGAACTGCGCCACGTCGTCGCTGGGGGAGCTGGTGTTGTAGTGCGGATGCTCGCGCTTCTCGATGGTGACCTCGCTGACCAGCGGGTTGGCCAGGCGCTCGATCTGGTCGAAGACGACGGTGGTGTTGCCGATGCGGACGGTGTCGGTAACGGTGACGATCACGTCCACGCTGTCCGTCACCACGTCTGTGATGGTGCGGGTGTCCTCGCCGCAGGCGCCGGTGGCCAGTGCGGTGGCGGCGGCCAGTGCGGCCAGTGCCGCGATGCGCTTCCTCATGCGTTGCTCCCTGTTCGGTCGGATGGATGGATGCGGTTCGCGGCGGGTCACCGGCTTACGGTGGCCCACAGGCCCAGGTTGTTGCCGGCGCCCTTGAGCGCGGCCTCGGGAAGCTCCACCACGATGGCCATGCTGTTGAAGGTGCGCAGGAACTCGTTGGCGCAGCCGTGCGTCTGGTCGAACTGGGCCTGCCCCGGGTTGGGCACGCCGCCGGTGCACTTCGGCCGGAACGCCGACGCCTCGGGCGCAGGCCCGATCTGCGACAGCGGGCCGCGCGAGGGACGGCGGTCCGGGACGATGCGGAAGAACTGGTCGAGGTCGATGTAGAACGGGTCGTCGCGCGGCCCGGCGAACAGCTGCACCTGCGTGGCGCCGGCGCCGCTGGTCAGCACGGTGTTGATGTTCCCCACGATGTCGGGCGTGGCCTTGGCGACGCGGTTGTTGGGGCCGATGGTCGTCGGCGCGACGGGGCCGAACAGGGCCACGCGCTGCCCGCCGCCCTGCAGGTCGTCGAACTGGAACTGAAGGACCAGGTCCTCCACGGCGTCGCCCGTGTTGTCGATCTTGATCTGGTAGAGCGCGTTGGGATCGAAGCGCGCCGCGGCCGTCCCCGCCGGGGTGATGGGCGACTGCGTGGTCACCACGATGGCGATGCGGTCTTCGCTGCTGCCGGGAAAGGCGTAGACGTCGTTGATGTCCATCCGGGGGCTCAGCTCCACCTCGGGCGTGTCCTGGTGGTCCGATCCCACCGCCTGCCGCACGCCCAGCACGCCCGCCGCGAACAGCACGGCCACTCCCATACCCGCGGCCGCCCTGCGCGCCGCTCGAAGCTTTCTCATCGCGTCCTCCATTGTGCACCGGGTCCAATGCCGGCGGGCGGGAATGCCGCGCCGGGTGTTGCGTCCCAGAGAGACGGCATCCGGGGGGTTGGAGATCCCGCAGGCGCCGCGGCGCCGTGATTCCTTCTGCTGTACGCGGTGGCACCGGGAGGCGGATCTATCGAGGCGGGAAAGGCCGATCGTGCAGATCCGGAAATGGGGCGCCGACAAGGCGGACGG
Organism: Longimicrobium sp.; assembly: GCA_035759295.1. Taxonomy (GTDB): domain Bacteria; phylum Gemmatimonadota; class Gemmatimonadetes; order Longimicrobiales; family Longimicrobiaceae; genus Longimicrobium. Next base: position 11,812 of record DASTVC010000041.1, read on the forward strand.
TGTCATTCTGAGCGAGGCGCGCGCTCCACCCCTCCCAGACGCACCCTTGCCTGCGCGCCGACCGAAGAATCTCCACGCTGGGCACACGGTCCTGTCGGCTACGTCGGCCTCGGCGCGAAGGGCCCCGCCCGTTTCCGATAAAGATTCTTCGGTCGGCGCACAGACCCTGGAGCATGAAGACGGTTACGCGCGGCGCCTTCCTCAGAATGACAGCGATCTTCTGGACGCAGTCTTTTTGCGGATTCGGAGAGAGCCTCGATGACGCACGAGAGGCGCGGAGAGCCGATCGCTCTCCGCGCCTCCGTGCCGCAAATCCTGCCCGATGCGGCCCCCGGCGGGACTGGCGCCTTCAACCGTGCCCGTCCGGGACTCAGTCGGCCGGGGGTGATGAGTCGGTGTTCTGGGCGCCAG
>DASTVC010000042.1:0-4455 GCA_035759295.1 Longimicrobium sp.
CGAGGCGGCGAACCGCCTGGACGAGATGCTGGATGCGGTGCTGGCCGGCGAGCAGGTCGTCGTAACCCGCGACGATGAGCCGGTGGGAATGCTGGTTTCGTTCGACGGCCCCGGCCGCACCGGGCGCGCGGCAGGCCCCTCCGGCGCCCGGGGCGGCCCCGGAGAACCGCCGGACGGGGGCGAGGCGCCGGCCGGGTTTGACCGTGAGGTCATCATCGTCCGGCGACAGGTCCGCATCGTCGCCTGCATGCTCTGATCGCGGCCGGGGGCAAACCGCGGCCGCAAACCGCCCGGCGCGGGATCCTCCCGCGCCGGGCGTCGTTTGCAAACTCGACTCGAATCAGCGGGTGGTGCAGGTGAACTTCCGCCAAGCTCAAGCACTTGGCGGAAAGGGACCCGCACGATGGCTGATAATAAGTACAGATTGTCCGGATTCTGCATTATATTCCGTTGCAGCGACCTACTGGGAGGAACGATGGCGACCAAAGAAATCAACGTGGCCCAGGGCGAGCTCACCGATGCTCTTGCCGCCGTGGAACAGGGTGACGAAGTGGTGCTTGTCCGCGCCGGGCAGCCCGTGGCCCGCCTGGTCCCCGTGGAGGACCAGGCGCTCGCGCCGCTGCTGGGCCCGCGCAAGGCGGGTAGTGCGCGCGGCCTGTTTACCGTGCCCGACGACTTCGACGCGCCGCTCGAGGATTTCCGGGATTACATGTAACCTGCCCATCGCATGCGATCCCTTCTCGATACCCACACTTTCCTCTGGTTCGTCGCCGGGGATGATCGCCTGAGCGTCAGAGCGCGGACCCGAATAGAAGCGCGGGATTCCGAGATCCTGCTCAGCATCGCTAGCATCTGGGAAATCGCGATCAAGGCTGCGCTCGGCCGGCTTCCGCTTCCCATGCCGGTCCGCAGCTTTGTGCCCCACCAGATGGCGGAGAACAACATCGGCCTGCTTCCTGTCGCGCTCGATCACGCGCTGGAAGCGGGCAGCCTGCCGCATCACCACCGCGATCCGTTTGACCGCATGCTGGTGGTGCAGGCACGAATGGAGGAGATGCCGATCATCAGCGCCGATCCCGAGCTGGACCGGTACGGAATCGATCGCGTCTGGTAACGGATGTCGCCCGGGCCGCATCCGTAGCGTAACCCTCGCCGGTTTGCGATCTTTCCTGCAGCACACCGAACGCGCGGCCTGTCGTCCGCGCGTTTTGCATCTCACCCGGCCAGCTTTCGAACATGCCGCACCAGTTCCGCGCGCTCTTCAATCACACGCAGGACGCCGTCTGGATGGCGGACGAGGCGGGGCGCATCACGGAGGCGAACCCGGCGGCGCTGGCGCGCTTCGGCGTGGCGGCGGACGGTGGCGAGCCGCGGAACCTGGCCGACCTGCTCGCCGATCCGGCGGAATGGGAGCGGATCCGGGCGGAGCTGGAGGAGGAGCAGGTGAGCCGGCGCACCGCGCGCGTCCGCGTGCCCGGCGGCGAGCCGGTGGCGGCGGAGCTCACCTGCGTGGCGATGCAGGACTCGCGCGGCGGGCGGCAGATCCAGGCCATCATCCACGCCCTGGCGCACGATTCCGGCGAGGCGATGGAGGAGATGTACGACGCCGACACGGGGATGCCCAACCGCGCGGCGTTCCTGCGTCACGTCACCCGCGCGCTGTCCACCTCCGCCGATCGGCCGGAGCGCCGCTTCGCCGTCATCCACCTGGACCTGAACCGCTTTCAGCGCGTCAACGAGACGCTGGGCCACCGCCGCGGCGACGAGCTGCTGGCCGTCGCCGCGCAACGCCTGGACGCCTGCGTGCGCCCCGGCGACGTGGTGGCGCGCGCCGCCGGCGACGACTTTCTGATCCTGCTGAACGGCGTGCGCGGCGAGGCCGAGGTGCTGCGGATCGCGGAGCGGATGGCGCGCGCGCTGGGCGGCGGCTACCGGCTGGACGGGCAGGAGGTGTTCTGCGGCGCGGACGTGGGGGTGGTGATCGGAGGCGAGGGGCACGCCGACGCCGCACAGGTGCTGCGCGACGCAGAGGTGGCGATGGCCCGCGCGCGGCACTCGGGCGCGGTGCAGCTGTTCTCGCCGCAGCTGCACGCGCAGTCCGTGGCCGCGCTGCGGCTGCACGGCGAGCTGCACCACGCGCTGGAGCGCGAGCAGCTGCGCGTGTTCTACCAGCCCATCGTGGCGCTGCGCGACGGGCGCGTCCGCGGGTTCGAGGCGCTGGTGCGGTGGATTCACCCGGAGCGCGGCCTGGTGTCACCCGCGGAGTTCATCCCGCTGGCGGAGGAGACGGGTCTCATCGTCCCCATCGGCGAGTGGGTGCTGGAGCAGGCGGCGCACCAGCTCACCGACTGGCACGCGCGCTTTCCCCTGGACCCGCCGCTGGCGATGGGGATCAACCTGTCCATGCGCCAGTTCGCGCGGCCGGGGCTGGTGGAGCAGGTGCAGGCGGTGCTGGAGCGCAGCGGCGTGGAGGCGGCCGCGCTCAAGCTGGAGGTGACGGAGAGCATCGTGATGGGGGACGCGGACGAGGCCATCCAGTCGCTGCACTCGCTCAAGGCCTTGGGCGTGCAGCTGCAGGTGGACGACTTCGGCACGGGGTACAGCGCGCTTTCGTACCTGCACCGCATTCCGCTGGACGTGCTGAAGATCGACCGCTCGTTCATCGTGGCGATGGCGGGCGGGAGCAAGCACCAGGCGATCGTGCGCGCCATCATCGCGCTGGCGGCGGCGCTGGGGCTGGAGACGACGGGTGAGGGAGTGGATGACCCCGCGCAGGCCGAGCAGCTGCGCCAGATGGGGTGCACGTACGGCCAGGGCTACCTGTGGGGCCGGCCGATGGAGGCCGCGGAGGCGGAGCGGATGCTGGACGGGAACGTGAACGGGTGAACGGGTGAACGGGTGAACGGGTGAACGGGAAATCTCGCCGGGATCTCACGGACGCCGCCACCATGGGTCGAAGCCCGCCCGGTCGCATCGCCGGCACCCGTGGCGTGGGCGATGCCTCGTCGCCAACAACAACCTTTCTACCGCGCCTCGGATTACGACGCCACGAGAAGGTGAAGCCCCGCCTGGCGAGCTTTGCGAGCCTTGGGCGGGGCTTATGGCCGTTCTAGCCCCGGGTTTCAACCCGGGGTGGCCGCGCCATCCCCCCTCACCCATCATCCCCGCTCAACCACCCCTTCCGCGCGAACCAGGCGAGCAGCAGCAGCGCCGTCACCCCCATCAGCGTGAAGGCGAAGGGCAGGTTCCACCACCAGGGGCGGACGGGGGGATCCACGTCCATCCCGTAGATGCCGGTGATGAAGCCCAGGGGGATGAAGATGGCCGCGAACACGGTGAGCACCTTCATGATCTCGTTCATGCGGTTGCTCACGTTGCTCAGGTACAGGTCCGTGAGCGACGAGCCCAGGTCGCGGTACGTCTCCACCAGGTCCATCACCTGAAAGCAGTGGTCCGCCGTGTCGCGAAAGTACACCAGCGTCTCGCGCGCCACGAGCGGGCCCGGCTCCCGCACCAGCGCGTTGAGCGCGTCGCGCATGGGCCACACGGCGCGCCGCAGGGCCATGAGCTCGCGCTTTGCGCCGTGCAGCCGCGTGATGGTGTCGCGCGTGGGGCGGCGGACGATCTCCTCCTCCAGGTCGTCCAGGCGGTCCGCGTACGCCTCGGCCACGGGGAAGTAGTGGTCCACGATGGAATCCACCACCGCGTACGCCAGGTAGTCCGGCCCGCTCTGGCGAATGCGCCCCCGCGCGCCCCGGATGCGCTGGCGCAGGGGGTCCAGCACGTCGCCGGGTCGCTCCTGGAAGGTGATGACGAAGTCCGGGCCCACGAACACGCCCATCTGCTCCAGGTCCAGCGCCGGGACCAGGCGCGCCATGCGCATGATGATGAACAGGTGGTCGTCGTACTGCTCCACCTTGCTGCGCTGCTGCACGTCGCCCAGGTCCTCCAGGGCCAGCCGGTGCAGCCCAAAGACCTCGCCGACGGCGGCCAGGGTGGGCGCGTGGGCCACGCCGTTCACGTTCACCCACACCACGGGCCACTTGCCGCGCATCTGCCGCAGCAGCGCCAGGTCGTCCACGGGCGATTCCGTGAACTCCAGCGGCCCGTAGGCAATCACCTGCATGGCGGGCGGCAGCGCACCGGGCCCGGAGAGCAGCACGCCCGGCTCCGAGCCGGGTGCGGGCTGCGGACGGCGGTGCACGGGCGCCAGCGCGTCCTCGGCCGCCGCGAAGGGCAGGCGAAACAGGTCCCGACGGTTCAGCTTCAGACGCCCGCCTCCTCCGTCTCCAGCGGGGTGCCCAGCACCTCCGCCAGCGTCTGCGTGCGCGCCTTCTCCAGCCGCGCCACGCGCCTGCCGAACTGCGACAGGGCGAACTCCGCGAACTCGTCGACGTTCAGCCCGAACGGCGGCACGGGATACGGCTCGAACACCTCGCCCACGATCCCCAGGGC
>DASTVC010000043.1:0-8329 GCA_035759295.1 Longimicrobium sp.
CGCGCCCGTCCACGCGTCACGGCACTCGGGGCGCAGCCGGTACGTCCCCGCGCCCGTGCCCGGGTTCACCACCCGGAACACGGGCGGAATGTCGCTCCACGGCGCGATCGTCGCCGAGCCGCCGTCCGGCGACACGCGCACCGCCGGCCGTCCCGCCACGAACGTGTACGTGGCGCTGGACGGGGACGAGCAGTTGCCCGCGTTGTCGCAGATGCTCGCCGACAGGGTGTTGGTCCCCGGCTGCAGCGTGAGCGTCGCCGACGACGTGGTGGTCACCTGGGCAATCGGCTGCGTCTGCGTGGTCACCGCCGAGTGGGTGAACTGCGACGTCACCGTCTGGTCGTTGAACACGATGGTGCGCGTCCCCGTGGTGTTCAACGACGCGTTGTCGGAGAACCGTACGGTCACCGTCAGCGACGCCGCCGTGAACGTGCCGCTGCCTGGCTCGAACGTCACCCACGGCTCGTCCAGGTCCGTCTGCGCCCGCAGCGGCGCGGCGCAGAGCAGGGGGAGCACGCAGAGGAGGAGGGGGATGCGGACGGACCGCGGCAGCGTGGACAGGCGCGGCGGGACCGCGGGCAGCGGCGCAAGGCGCCGGCTCGAACGGCGGAACGGATGGATGGGCATGGGACCGGGCGGGAAGGCGGGGCGAGGGAGCGGCGGGGTTCTGCGGAGTCAACGTCCCACGATAAACGAATTGGGACAGATCCCGCAACAGTTTTGGCGGAGAGGGAGCGCACTCTGCGCTCCGGGGGCCATGGATCGGGGCCGGCGGGGTGCTTCGGGCGGACGATCCGGACGGGCGATCGGCCGCCGGGGACTTGCGCGCGGGGCGCAAATTGTGGAACGTTCGTGCAGCGTAGTCCGTATCACCCTCCGCGCAGTCCTCCCCACCGCGAAGCGTCCTCCGATGGTTCGATCCGCCCTGCTCGCCGTCCTGGCGATCGCCGCCGCCGCCGCGCCGCCCCTGCACGGGCAGGCATCGCGCGTTACCCCGCTTTCCCGGGCCCGCGAGCTGGGCGCCGGGGCCACCGTGCTGGTGGAAGGGACCGTCAGCGTGGCGCCGGGTGCGTTCGACGGCGGGTTCGCCATCCAGGACCACTCGGCCGGCATCTGGGTCCTTGCCCCCGCCGACTCGGTGCGGCTGCGCGTGGGCCAACGCGTACGGGTGCAGGGAACGCTGGACGAGCCCAACGGCCAGCTGGCCATCATGCCCGCAGCCATCGGCCCGCTGGAGGAGCTGGACGCCCCGTCGCCCCGCGACCTGCGCACGGGGCTGGTGAACGAGTCCATGGAGGGGTGGCTGGTAAAGATCCGCGGACGCGTGGCGGGCGCGGTGGTGAACGACGCCCCGTGGGGGTGGAAGGTGATTGTGGACGATGGAACCGGCCCCGTGCTGGTGTTCGTGGACGCCGAGACCAACGTGGACGTGCGCCCCCTGCGCCCCGGCGACATGGTGGAGATCACCGGCTTCGCGGGCCAGTACGACGACCACTACGAGGTGATCCCGCGCGCGCAGGTGGACGTCAGGGTCCTTCCCAACAGCCCCGGCAGCATCTCGCGCAGCAACTGAGCCCCTGGTCGGAGGATGAACAGCGGGGGCGTGCCCGATCGGCACGCCCCCGCTTTCGTTTGCGCTGAATCAACGCTCAGACCGGCGCCATCGCCGAAGCAGGGATCAGCGCGTCCAGCGAATTCCAGTCATACCGCTCCAGCGCCAGCTCCGCGCGCAGGGCGTCGCGGTCGCGGCCCAGCGTGGCGACGGCGAGCGTCCGCTCCGCGCCGTCCGCGCCCGGGCCGCGAAAGGCCAGCGCGCAGTCGCCCTCCTCCAGGCTGCCGGAGACGTCGATGCGGTCCCAGCGCTCCGCGTGCCCCACGTAGCGGAGGGTGGTGTCGAAGTGCGCCGTCCAGAAGAAGGGGACGTCGTCGAAGCGCCGCCCCGCGCCCAGCAGGTTGAGCGCCGCCGTCTGCCCCTGCCGCTGCGCCACTACCCAGTGCTCGGAGCGGATGCGCTTCCCCGTCCGCGGGTCCGGCCAGGCCACCAGGTCGCCCGCGGCAAAGACGCCGGGAACGCTGGTCTCCAGGTACTCGTCTACCGCCACCGCGCCCCCCTCCAGCGCCAGCCCCGCCCACGAAGCCAGTCCCACCCCCGGCCGCACACCGATCCCCACCACCACCAGGTCCGCCGCCAGCACCTTTCCGCTCTTGAGCGTGACGGAGTCCACCCCCACGGCGGCCACTGCCTCGCCGAGGTGGAACACCACGCCGTTCGCTTCATGCAGGGACCGGATGAAGGCGCCGGCCTCCCGCCCCAGCACGTGCTCCATCACGTGCTGATGATGCGCCACCACCTGCACCTCCAGCCCCCGCGCCCGCAGCGCGGCCGCCGCCTCCAGCCCGATGAAGCTGCTCCCCACCACCACCGCCCGCCGCGCCTTCCCTGCCCCGGCGATCACGGCCCGCGCGTCCTCCAGCGAGCGCAGGTAGTGGACGTGCTTCAGGCCATGGGTGGGGATGGGAAGGCGGACGGGGTCGGCGCCGGTGGCCAGCAGCAGCCGGTCGTAGCGGTGCGCCGCGCCGCGGAGCGTCCGCACCTCCTTCGCCTTCGGATCGATGGCGGCGACGCGGGTCCCCGTCACCAGTTCGATCTCCTGCTCCGCCCAGAAATCCTCCGGCCACAGCGGCATCCACTCCTCCGGCGCCGACCCGGCCAGGTAGTCCTTGGAGACGTTCGGCCGGTCGTAGGGCGCAGACGGATCGGCGCCGATCAACGTCAGCCGTCCCGCATACCCCTCGCGACGCAGCCGCTCCGCCGCCGCCGATCCCGCCGCCCCCGCGCCGACGATCACGATCGACTCCGGCTCGCCGGACGTCGATGCGTGGCGTGGATGAGGTGCGGCGGACGGCGCCTCCTCGCGCTTGCGGGTGACGAAGAGGCGGCCGTCGCGCGCCTCCACCTCCCAGCAGGGGAGCGGACGCAGCGCGGGGGCACGCACCGCCTCACCCGTGCGCAGGTCGAACTCCGCGTGGTGCGCGGCGCAGCGCACGGTGCCGCGGGTCAGCAGCCCCTGCGCGAGCGAGACGCCGTAGTGCGTGCACGCCGCGCCGACGGCAAAACAGCCGTCCGCGGTGCGCACCAGCAGCACCAGCTCCCCGGCCGCGTGCCCCAGCAGCATCTCCCCCTCGCCAAGCTCCGCGTCGGGAACGCCCGCCTGCAGGTCGGGCCCGGTCAGCTCCTCTTCCTGTCCCGCCATCCTGATTCTCTGGAGAAAAGTGCGTCAGTGCGTGAGTGCGTCAGTGCGGGAAGTGCGCGATCAGCGGACGATCAGCGTGCCGCGCATCGTGGGATGGTAGGCACAGACGTACGCGTACGTCCCCCGCTCACCGGCGACCATCCGCCCGGTCGCCGATCCGCCGATCTCCCCCGTGTCCCATCCACCCGCGGCCGAGGTGGCGGTGTGGGGGACCACGTCGGCGTTGGTCCACACCACCGTGTCGCCCGGCGCGGCGACTACGGTGTCGGGGGTGAAGCGGAAGGCGCGGATCTGCACCGGGTGCGAGGCGGCCCGCGCCCCGCCCCCGCCGCACCCCGCGGCGAGGACGAGCGCGGCGTACGCGGCCAGCCTGATCACGCGCCGCCCAGCTGGGTCTGCAGCTGCTTCGCGTGGTCCAGGTGCGCCGCCACGGCCGGACGCGTCTGCTCCAGCAGCGCCTTGAGCTCCGCGTTCTGCGCGTTGGGGATCAGGGTCTGGTCGATGGCGTCCAGCACGGCCTGGTGGTAGGCGACTTCCTGGTCCACGTACGCCTTGTCGAACGCGGCGCCGCTCTGTCCCTGCAGCGTGGTACGGCTGGCCTCGCCGTCTGCCGTGAGCTTCTGGCTCGTCGCGTTCGGCTCCGGGGTGACGCCGAGCCTGGTGACCAGGTCGGTGGCCGCCTTATTGACGCCGGTGTGGTCCGTGATCATCCGCTGCGCGAACTCCTTTACCCGCGGGTCCGTGCCGCGCGTCCTGGCCAGCTCGCCCGCCGCGATGTCGACGTCGTTCGCGGCGACCACGATGGCGGCGATCTGCGGATCGGTGACGGTGGATGCCGGCGCGGACGGGACGGGCGCAGGCACGGCTTCGGCGACGGGCGCGGCGGCGGAATCCACGGCGGCCTGCGTGTCGGCGTCGGAGTCTCCGCAGGCGGTGGCAACGAGCAGGGCGGCGGTGACGGCTACGATTCGGTTCATCGATCCTCCAGAGAAAGAGCAGTAGGTCCAACAGGTCAGCGGACCAACGTAGATGCTTTACACCAATATGTCAAATACTTTATTGTGTAATAGACAAAACTCCGTCTTCCCCCTAGATTCCGCCGACCCTTCCAACGGAGAGCCTGATGCAGGGAAGCCAGTGGATCGAGCGGCTGCTGACCAGCACGCGGGGGCAGATCATCGGCCTGCTGCGCCGGTCGACGGCCACGGTGGGCGACCTTGCCGCCGCGCTGGGACTCACGGACAACGCCGTGCGCTCGCACCTGTCGGCGATGGAGCGCGACGGGCTGGTGGAGCAGCGCCGCGGCCCCGTGCGCGGCGTGGGCAAGCCCGCGATGGTCTACGCGCTCACCCCCGCCGCCGACACGCTCCTTCCCAAGGCGTACGCGCCGGTGATGGGCGTGCTGCTCGACACCTTGGGCGAGCGGCTGGGCCCCGACGCGCTGGCGGAGCTGCTGCGCGAGGTCGGCCGGCGCGCGGCTGCCGGGCGCGCCGGCCAGGGCGACGACGTACGGATGCGGATCGAGGCGGCGTACGGCGTGCTGGGCGAGCTGGGCGGCGTCGCCGAGATCGAGGAGGGGGAAGATGCGGTGCACATCCGTGGCTTCAGCTGTCCGCTGGCGGCGCTGGTTCCCGCGCACCCGGAAGTCTGCCAGCTGGCGGAGGCGCTGCTGACGGAGATCGTCGGCGTCCCCGTCACCGAGCAGTGCGACAAGGGAAATCCGCCGCGCTGCCGGTTCCACATCCCGCTCGGCAACGGGGTGAGCGGATGATGGGGTGAACGGGGCGGGAGGATGGGTTATCGCGACCCTCGGAGGCCCTCTCCCCCGCCGACTTCGCCGCTCGTTCCTCGCGGCTCGCGGCGACCCCTCCCCCAACCTCGGGGGAGGGGTGGTCGTTTCCTCGGCATCTATCCATACGACAACCCCTCCCCCGCAGTTTTGGGGGAGGGGGCGACCGCCGTCGCGAGGAACGAGCGAAAGGCCGGTCGGGGGTGAGGGCCTCCCCGTCGCAGACGGGGCGAGCACCAGGCCCCACCTCCCGCAACCTTGCCCGAACAGCGAACCAGCTGGCTCTGCTGTCGTGGAAAGGCTTCACTTGCGCCCGTAAACTTTGTTGTACAAAGCATTTCGCGACACCGGATCGCGTCGGCGTAACGGACGGGCGCGACGGAACTGAAACCTGCGCGGTGGAGGGTCCGTAGCGCCCTCTGTCCGAAGTGCGGCCCGCGGCGAAACGCCCCGGGAACGACACCGGACCCAACACCTCCCACGCCCCCTCCTCGCGGAGTTTCATCATGAAGCGCCTTGCCGTCGTTCTGGCCCTTTCACTGCTGAGCGGCGCCACGCCGCTCCTGGCACAGCCCGGCGGGCCGCCCGCCGGCCAGCAGCGCCCCCCGCAGCCCCCGCCCGCCGCCGGACCGGGCGAGATCCGGGGCACCGTGGTGGACGCGGAGAGCAATGCGCCCGTCGGCACGGCGAGCGTGGAGGTGTGGAGCGCGGCGGATTCGGCGCTGGTCGCCGGCGCCCTCGCCCGGCCGGACGGGTCGTTCCGCATCCAGGGGCTGCGTCCCGGGACGTACTTCCTGCGCGTGAGCATGATGGGGTTCGGCCCGCAGCGCACCGGCCAGATCACCATCGCCGCCGCGTCGCCGCGGGCCAACGCGGGGAACATCGGGCTCACCCGGCGCGCGGTGGTGCTGGAGACCATCGGCGTCGAGGCGGAGCGGCCGGCCATCTCCATCGCCCCCGACCGCAACAGCTACTCCACCCGCGACGTGGCCCCCGCGGCCACCACGGCGAGCGAGGTGCTGGAATCCGTCCCCTCGGTGCAGGTGGACGCGGACGGAAAGGTGAGCCTGCGCGGCAACGAGAACGTGGTGGTGCAGATCAACGGACGCCCCTCGCCCATCCGCGGCGAGCAGCTGGCCGGCTACCTTCGCCAGCTCCCCGCCAACACGCTGGACCGGGTGGAGGTGATCCCCAACCCCTCCGCGCGGCAGGACCCCGAGGGGATGGCCGGCATCATCAACATCGTCCTCAAGCAGGGCGTTGACCTGGGGCTGAGCGGCGGGCTCACGCTGGCCGCGTCGACCGCCGACCGCTACACGGCGTCGGGCAACCTGGGATACCAGCAGGGCCCCGCCACCTGGTTCATGAGCTACGGCTTCAACTCCGACGCCCGCGACCAGCTGGGCGTGAACGACCGCACCCGCCTGGGCGCGCTGCGCACGCCGCTTTCCTTTACCGAGCAGGACATCCACGGCGCGCAGGGCGCCCGCGGCCACAACTTCAACGGCACGCTGGACTACCGGCTGGGCGAGCGCGACGTGCTTTCCAACGCGCTGATGCTGAACGTGCGCGGGGCCACGGACGAGGCGCTGAGCGACTACACCGAGCTGGACGGCACCCGTATCCTGCTGTCGGCGTACGAGCGTGTGCGCGACTCGCAGACGGACAACTGGATGGGCGACTACACGCTCGCGTGGAAGCGCACCATCGAGCCGCGCACGCACGAGCTTTCCGCCGAGGTGCGGGTGAACGCGAACGACGACGAGGACCGCACCAGCCTGTGGCGCCAGGCCACGTCGGGCGGCGGGCTTACGGACGCGGAGATCCACCAGACCGACGCGCGCCAGTACCAGCTGAACGGGCAGGTGGACTACACCCGCGGCCTGGCGGAGCGCACCAAGCTGGAGACGAGGTACAAGGGCACGGCCCGCTGGCTGGACCGCGACTTTAACGTGCTGAGCGACGAGCTGGGCACCGGCGTGTGGGTGCGCGACGACCAGAGCAACGCGCTGGAGTTCGACGAGACGGTGAACGCCGTCTACGGCGTGCTGAGCCACGGGACGGGCGCGCTGGAGCTGCAGGGCGGGCTGCGGGCGGAGTACGCCACGCGCGACTTCTCGCTCGCCACCTCGGGCGAACGCTTTCCGCACAGCTACACGAGCCTGTTCCCCAGCGGCCTGGTGAGCTACAACCTGAGCGACCGGACGCAGGTCAAGCTCAGCTACTCGCGCCGCATCCGGCGCCCGGGCACCCAGGAGCTGAACCCGTTCCCCACCTTCTTCGACCTGCAGAACGTCTTTCTGGGCAACCCGAAGCTGAACCCGGAGTACACCGACGCCATCGAGCTGGGGCTGCAGCACTCGGGGCAGCTGGGCTCGGTGCAGCTGTCGCCCTTCTACCGCCGCACCACCGACGTCATCCGCTTCATCGTCGACACCGACGACGTGGTGGCGGGGCGCGAGGTAACCTCCATCAGCTTCAAGAACCTGGACACGGGAAGCTCGTGGGGCGCGGACCTGAACGGCACCCTGCGGCTGGGGCAGCGGTTCAACGGGCTGGCGGCGTTCAACGTCTTCAAGATGGTGACGGAGGGAACCAGCGGTGAGTCCAGCCTGTCGTCGGACGCGGTGACGTGGTCGGCGCGGTTCAACGGCACCTGGAACGCGACGCCGCGCACCTCGTTCACGGCTATGTACTTCTACCGCGCGCCCATGGCCATCGAAGGCGGACGGTTCGATGCCTTCGGGTTCGCCAACCTGGCCCTGCGGCAGAAGATGTACGGCGAGCGGATGAACGTGACGCTGCGGGTGTCGGACCCGTTCAACACGCAGCGCTTCCGCGTGAGCGCGGGTGACGACAACGTGATCCAGCTCACGGAGCGCACCTTTACCTCGCGGGCGGTGCACCTGAGCGTGCAGTACAACTTCGGCCGTCCGCCCCGCATGCGGCAGCCGCGCCAGGACGAGCAGCCCTCCGGCGGCACCCCCTTCGGCGGCCGCTGAGCGGTTGACGGGATGGATCCAGGCGGCCCCGCGCTCCGGCGCGGGGCCGCCTTTCGCATGTGCGGCCAGAATCCCGCATCCGGGAGAATCCCCGATCCGCAAAAAGACTGCGTCCGGACGATCGGTGTCATTCTGAGGAAGGCGCCGCACCAAACCGTCTTCCCCCCCTCCAGGGTTTGGGCGCCGACCGAAGAATCTTTATCGGGAACGGGCGGGGCCCCTCGCGCCGAAGCCGACGTAGCCGACGGAATCGTGCGCCCATCCTGAAGATTCTTCGGTCGGCG
>DASTVC010000044.1:0-2411 GCA_035759295.1 Longimicrobium sp.
AGCCGGTTCGCGCGCTCGTTCAGCTCGCGGTAGGTGAGCGACTCTTCTGAGAAGCGCACGGCCACCGCCCCTGGCGCGCGCGCCGCCTGCTCCTCGAACCGCTCGTGGATGCACCCGTCCGCGGGATACCCGGCTTCAATCCGGTTCCAGGCATCCACCACCCGGCCGCGCTCTTCCGCCGAGAGCAGGTCCAGCTCCGAGAGCCGCGCCTCCGGCCGCGCCGCGACCTGCTCCAGGACCCGCGCCAGGTGGCCGAGCATCCGCTCCGCCGTGCCGCGCTCGAAGAGATCGGTGCTGTAGTTCAGCGCACCACGCACGCCCTGGGGGGTCGCCGTGAGAACCAGGGAGAGATCGAACTGGGCGCTCCCGGCATCCGCACCGCCTCCGCTCACCTCCAGCCCCGGAAGCGCGACTCCCCCGCCCCCGGCATCCTGGACCGCGCCGCCGGCGTCCTGGAGTGTGAACATCACCTGGAACAGCGGCGAGTGGCTCAGGGACCGCTCCGGCTGCAGCTCGGCCACCAGCTTCTCGAACGGCACCTCCTGGTTCGCGTACGCGCCCAGAGTCGCCTCCCGCACCCGCCGCAGGGTCTCGCGGAAGCTCGGGTCTCCGCCGAGGTCGGTCCGCAGCACGAGCGTGTTGACGAAGAAGCCGATCAGCTCCTCCACCTCCGTGCGTGTGCGCCCGGCGATCGGGCTCCCCACCACCACGTCCTCGCTGCCGGCGTACTTGCCCAGCAGCACCTGGAAGGCGCCCAGCAGCGTCATGTACAGCGTCGCGCCCTCGCTCCGCCCCAGCGCCTGCAAGCGCTCCAGCAGCTCCGCGGAGAGCTCCACCGAGACCGACGCGCCCCGGTACGACTGCACCGGCGGGCGGGGATGGTCGGTGGGCAGCTCCAGCAGCTCCGGCGCGCCCCCCAGGCGCTCCTTCCAGTACGCCAGCTGCCGGTCCAGCACCTCGCCTTCCAGCTGCCGGCGCTGCCAGACGGCGTAGTCCGCGTACTGCACCGGCAGCTGCGGCAGCGGCGACTCCTGTCCTGCGCGGTACGCCGCGTACAGGGCAGAAAGCTCGCGGAAGAGCACCCCGATGCTCCACCCGTCGCTGACGACGTGGTGCATCGAGAGCACCAGCACGTGATCCTCCGCATCCAGCCGCAGCAGCACCGCGCGGAAGAGCGGGCCGGCGGCGAGGTCGAATGCCCGCCGCGCCTCCTCGCTGACGCGCCGCGCCAGCGCCGCCTCGCGATCCGCCCGGCTCAGCGCCGACAGGTCCTCCACCGGCAGGGTGAACCCGCCGAACGGCGCGATCACCTGCACCGGCGAGCCGTCCGCCTCGGCGAAGACCGTGCGCAGCGCCTCGTGGCGCCGGACGATCTCGCCCAGCGCGCGCTCCAGCGCCGCCTGGTCCAGGTCGCCGCCCAGGCGCCACGCCGCGGGGAGGTTGTAGGCGGTGCTCCCCGGCTCCAGCCGGTCGATGAACCAGAGCCGCTCCTGGGCAAAGGAGAGCGGCAGCGGCCCCGTGCGCCCGGTCGGCACCACGGGCGGCAGCACCGGCAGCTCCGCGCGGCGCATCTCCTCCACGCGCACCGCCAGCTCCGCCAGCGTCGGCGCCTCGAACACCGCCCGCAGCGGCAGCTCGGTCCGGAACGCCTCCCGCACCCGCGAGACCAGCTGCGTGGCGAGCAGGGAGTGGCCGCCCAGCTCGAAGAAGTTGTCCTCCGACCCCACCCGCTCCACTCCCAGCACCTCGCCCCAGATCCCCGCCATCCGCTCCTCGGCCGGCGTGCGCGGCGGTACGTACGTCCCGCGCGAGCCCAGCGCGTCGGGCGCGGGGAGCGCCCCGCGGTCCACCTTGCCGTTGGCGGTGACGGGGAACGCCTCCAGCACCACGAAGGCGCTCGGCACCATGTACTCCGGCAGCCGGGCGCGGGCGGCCTCGCGAAGCGCGGGGACCAGTGCGCGCATGCGGCGGCCCCACTGCGGGTCGTTGGCGTAGCTCTCCCACGGCCGCTCCGCATCCACCGCCGCGGGGAAGTGCGCGACCCCGCCGGCCAGATGGAAGAGCACGTCCAGCGTGCCGGACGCGCCGGGGCGCACCTCGATTCCCCGCGCCAGCTCGCCGGCCAGCGCGAACAGCGCCTCGGGGGCGATGCCGCCCGCGTCCCCGGCCGCAAGCGCGCGCACGGCCGCCGCGTCCGTCGCTTCACCGCCGGCCGATACCAGCTCGTACGCGCGGACGTGCTCGCGGACCCGCGCGTCGGGCACGCCACGGACGAGCAGCGCCGACACGCTCCCCTCCGCCAGCGCCCGCAGGCCGTCCGCGTCCTCCCCGCTCCAGTCGCGGACGACGGGTGCCGCAGCGGCGGCAAGGTCGGCGTCGAGATGGAGGACGACGTCGTAGCGGAAGCGCGA
>DASTVC010000045.1:0-6118 GCA_035759295.1 Longimicrobium sp.
GGCCTCTTTCCCGTGGACGCGGTGCGTCCAGACGTGGAGAGCCAGGAGGATGACGACGGCGAGCGCCGCGCCCCACCATGCCAGCCGGGACGCGGCGAACAGCGCGGCGGCGTAGGCCAGCGCGGACGCGGCGAGCGGCGGGTGGGCGGAGCGGGCCGGGGGGGAAATCGTCAGGACGGCGGCAGGAGGTTGATGCGCGAGGCCGCGGCCGCCGCGCCGAAGCCGTTGTCGATGTTGACGACGGTGACGCCGGACGCGCACGAGTTCAGCATCCCCAGCAGGGCCGAGACGCCGCCGAACGAGGCGCCGTAGCCCACGCTCGTGGGCACGGCGATGACGGGCACGGCCACCAGGCCGCCCACGACGGAGGGGAGCGCGCCCTCCATCCCCGCCACGACGATGACGACGGACGCGTCGGCCAGCGACTCGCGCGCGGCCAGCAGGCGGTGGATGCCGGCCACGCCCACGTCCGTCAGCCGGGCCACGGGGTTGCCGAACGCCGCCGCCGTCACGGCCGCCTCCTCCGCCACGGGCAGGTCGCTCGTCCCCGCCGTGACGACCAGCACCGTGCCGCGTGCCTTCCGCGGGACGGGGCTGGGGGCGGGGAGCCACGCCGTGCGGCCCAGGACGTTGAGGTCGATGGACGGAAACGCGCGGCGCAGGGGCGCGTGCGCCTCCGCCGCCACGCGCGTGGCCAGGAAGCCGTCGCCCCGCGCCGCGATGCGCTCGCCGATGGCCACGATCTGCTCCGGCGTCTTGCCCTGGCCAAAGACGACCTCGGGAAAGCCCTGCCGCAGGGCGCGGTGGTGGTCCACCCGGGCAAAGTCCAGGTCCTCCACGGGCGCCCAGGCCAGCCGCCGCTCCGCGTCTTCCAGGGCGACGGCGCCGCTCGCCACGTCCGCCAGCAGGGCGCGCAGGCGCTCCGGCGTCAAGCCGCCACCTGCTCGAACTGCGCGAGGTACCCTTCCAGCAGCCGCTCCGCCTCGTCCAGCCTGGTCACCGCGAACAGCTCCTGGCGCAGCAGGCGCCCGTTGGGCAGCCCCTTGGTGTACCAGCCCAGGTGCTTGCGGAACTCGATCATGGACTTTTCCTCGTCGTCCTCCCAGGCGATGGCCAGCCGCGCGTGCTCGATGACGATGCGGAACCGCTCCGCCGCCTCCGGGTCCGGCGGGACCGGCCGCCCCTCCAGCGCCGCGCGGGCCTGAGAAAAGAGCCACGGCTGCCCGTGCGAGCCGCGGGCGATCATGATGCCGTCGCAGCGCGTGTGCTCGTACATCCGCCGCGCGTCCTCGCCCGACCACACGTCGCCGTTGCCGATGACGGGGATGCTCAGCGCCGCCTTGACCGCCGCGATCTCGTCCCAGTTGGCCACGCCGCTGTACATCTGCGTCCGCGTCCGCGCGTGCAGCGTCAACGCCTCGGCCCCCGCGTCCTGGCAGCGCAGGGCAATGCCCACGGGGTCGCGCGTGTCCTCCGTAAAGCCGCTGCGGATCTTTACGGTGGTGGGGATGCTGATGGCCCCCTTCACCGCGCGGATGATGGATTCCACCAGATCCAGGTCGCGCAGGCAGCCGCTGCCGCCGTTGCGGTTCACCACCTTCTTGACCGGGCAGCCGAAGTTGATGTCCAGAAAGTCCGGCTCGTACACCTCTTCTACCAGGCGCGCCGCCTCGGCCATCGCCTCCGGCTCCGCGCCGAAGATCTGGATGCCGATGGGCCGCTCTTCGTCGTTGAAGCGCAGGTAGGTGTGCGTCCGCTTGTCGTGGCGGCGAATGCCTTCGGCGGATACGAACTCCGACACCACCACGTCGGCGCCGAACTGGCGGCACAGGCGGCGGAACGGCGACTCGCTGACGCCCGCCTGGGGCGCCAGGTAGAGCGGGACGGTGCCGCCGCGAAGCAGGTCGAGGGGATTGGAAGACATGGCGGCAATATACACGGCTGCGCCATACCCGTTCAACCGGAGGGTGTCGACAGCCTTTCCGCAGGCGTGGTGATGAGCGGGTAAACCCGCTGCTGGGACAGCGACAAGCCCGGTCTCGGCTCGTTACACTCGCCGAACCGGGCTTCACCTGCTCGCGATCATCCAACCACGCGCGATCCTCCCCGGTTGCGGACGCGGAGGGGCCTGGGACGCCGCACACGCCCGTGCCGCCGAGTCCACGCAGGTGGACTTCGTGTAGTTGTTGCCGCGAATTTATTCGCCCCGGCCGCCAGGCTCTGCCGATTCCGCAAATCGATCGCTCCCGCAACCTGATTCCCTCCACGAAAAACCCTCTCCCGCCACGCGGAAGAGGGTTCGTGTCGTTTCGCCACGGGTCGGCGATGCGCCTACGCCGCCTGGCGGTCGGCGCGGCCGATGGCCCACAGGCGCAGCAGCAGCTCTTCCAGCGCCTGGCGGTCGGAGAGGGAGGCGGACTTGAGCAGGCGGTCGGTGCGCAGCAGCTCCGTGAGCGCCTGGTCGATCTCCGGCAGGCTCCACCGGCGCGCCACGGGGACGATGCGGCGGGCCATCCACTTCTGGAACGGCTTCAGCTCGCGCTCCAGCGCCTGCTGCCCGCCCGCGCAGACCAGCGCCACCTTCAGCAGCTGCCCGCCCATCCCGATCACCAGCCCCACGCCGTTCTCGCCCGACTCGAGGAGGATGGGGAGCGTCTCCAGCGCCTCGCGAAAGCGGCGCTCGGAGATCATGTCGAACCAGGCCCAGCGGTCCTGCCGGGGGATGATGCCGCCCACCGCGCGCACGTCGTCCAGTGTAACGCGCTTCCGGTCCTGCGCGTACGCCGCCAGCTTGCGCAGCTCCGACCCCAGCGTCCCCAGGTCCACGCCGATGCCGCCCACCAGCGCCCGCGCCGCCTCGGGCTCCACCTCTACCCCCAGCTCCTCGCGCGCCGTCTCCATCACCCACCCCGGCGCGTCGTCGTGCGACAGCTGGCCGTACTCCACCGAGACCGCGTGCTTCTTCAGCTCGTCGTAGAACTTCGCCTTCGATCCGCCCGGGATCACGGCGGAGAGGACGAGGATGAGCCCGGGGTCGGTGGATTTCGCAACCGCCTCCACCACCTCGCGCGCCTTGACCGAAAGCCCCTGCGCGTCGCGCACGACGACCACGCGGTGCTCCGCCATCATCGGCGGCGTGGCGACGATGCTGGCCAGGTCGTCGGCCGTCACGTCGCCGCCGCGCAGCTGGTCGAAGTTGAAGTCGCGGGTGGCCGGGTCCACGTAGGCGGCCACCACCCTGGCGACCGCCTCTTCGCGCAGGTAGTCCTCGTCGCCGAAAAAGAAGAACGCACCCCCCGCGACGCGGTCGCGCAGGGTGCGGTCCAGCTGTCCGGGGCGGATGGACGGCACTTACTCGCCGGCCACGGAGTGGCGCATCACGTCGCCCGAGGAGAGCGCCGCCGTGGACGCCGCGTGGTACAGCACGTCGCCGTAGGGCATGGGATACACCTCCACGCCCACCTCCTCCAGCCGCGCCGCCAGCCCCTGCCCCGTCCCCTGGTCCGAGGCCAGCCGGTACTGCGTCTCCGGGGCCGGCGCGCTGGCCGATGCGGACGGAAGCATGGTCACCGTGGGCGCAAAGCGGGAGTACACCCCCGGCACCAGCGCCACGGCCGCGACGGACGCCGCCGCGGCCACGCCGACCGCCGCGACCCGGCGCGACGAGCGGCGGGACCGGCGCGCGCGGGCCGCGGCCATGTCGTCCTGCTCGTGCCAGATGCGGTGCTGCAGCCGCTCCATGAAGTCGCCCGAGACCTCCAGCTCCGGCAGGTCGCGCAGCACCTTCACGCCGCCGTCCATCACGCGGTCGTACCGCGCGCACGACGCGCAGTCGCGAAGGTGCGCCTCGAACGCGACCCGCTCGGGGAGCATGAGCATCCCGTCGCGAAAGTCGGAGTAGCCGTCCAGGAAGGTGCCGCAGTCCATCATCTCACGCCTGCGCCGCTGGTTGCGACCGGAGCCCCGGTCCGTGCCTTGGGCTGCGTTGTACGCGCGGAGCGTGTCAGGGTTCCACACCCCCCGCGTCCCGTGGACACACCCCCGTCCGCGCCGTGTGACAGCACGATGCATCCTTCGCGCGAAAAAGGAAAGAGGGGCGACGTGCATCGCATCCCCCGGAACCAGGCCGGACCGCCTCTCTCCGGCGTTCCGGAGTACGGAAATCTTGACCTCGCGATCATTGACGCGTATTGTGCGCCCCGGCCGGGAGCCCCTCGCAGCGCGCAGTCCATCTCCCCCCTCCGGCCCGCCCCATTCTCCCAACTCGCAACACCGTTCTACCCGGATGCCCGGCCCATGCCGGCATCCTGCACGCGGGGGTGCACCGTGCCCTCCGCCCATCGTTCCCCGGTCCGGAGAAGATTGCATGCGCCCGATTACCCTGCTTGCGGCCGCGGCCGCGCTGTTCGCCACCGTGCAGACCGCCTCGGCACAGGCGCCCAGGCTGGCGCTGGATGTCCGCGCCGGCTACGCCATCCCTACCGGGGACTGGAACGAGGACGACGTGTTCGAGAACGCCCTGGGGTTCGGCGCCAACGTCACGGCCATGTTTACCCCGCAGCTTGGCGCATACGCCGGCTGGGAAACCTTCAGCTTCCCGGTGGAAGAGGACGAGGAGGGCGTGGAAGCCGACGCCACCGACGCGGGCTTCCGGGCCGGCGTCTCGCTCTCCATGCCGCTGGCGCAGTCCAACAACCTTACGCCGTTCGCGGAGATCGGCGTGCTGTACAACACGCTGGAGATCAGCGCCAGCGGAGACGGCGCCTCCATCGAGATCGAGTCGGAGTCGTCCCTCGGCTTCGAGGCGGGCGTGGGCGTGGCCGCCGCGCTGGGCGATCGGATCAGTGTGATCCCCATGGTGCGCTACCGCCAGCACGAGGTGGAGTTCGAGGACTTTGAAGGCGACAGCGAGACGGTGTCGTACATCGTCTTTGGCGTGGGGCTGCGGCTCAGCCTGTAGTCTTCGCACCGACGGAATAGAGGACGGGGATGGGCCGGACATCGGCCCATCCCCGTTCCGCTTCACCCACTTCGCGCCGCGCGCGGGTCCCCGCTCACGCCGCGCCCGGACCAACCGTGTCATTCTGAGGAAGGCGCCGCGCCGAACCCGCGGATTCCACCGCGGCCCGTGCGCCGACCGAAGAATCTGCCCGATGGGCGCACCGCCCCGTCTGTCACGATGGCTCCGCGCGAAGAGCCTCCCGCTCGACGGGCCGCGCCGTTTGCCGAAGGAGATTCTTCGGTCGGCGCCCGAATCCTCGCGAGGGAAGAAAGCACGCGGGCGCCTTCCTCAGAATGACACAGATCCCCACGCGTCGTGTGAAACCGATCCCCACGGCGTCGTGGTTCACGAATTCGGCTCATGGCCGTGTCATCGTTGAGGACGATAAAAAACGGGGGCAGGCCAGACATCGGCCCACCCCCGTCCTGCTCCCGCCCCCCGACGGGAAATCCCTCAGTCCAGCACCGGCGCGATGAGCTGCGCAAAGTTGTTGCGCGCCCGGTTCAGCCGGCTCTTTACCGTGCCCAGGTTGGTCGCCGTGATGTCGGCGATCTCCTCGTACGTCTTGCCCTCCATCTCACGGAGGATGAAGACGGTGCGGTGGTGCTCCGGCAGCTGGTCGACCGCGGCGTCCACCTGGCTCTTGAGGTGGCGCTTGCGGAACAGGTCGTCCGGCCGGTAGGTGTTGTCTTCCCACTCCAGCGGACGCGTGTCGGCGTCGCGGTTCTTCATAAGCGTCTGGAACAGCACCAGCGGGTTGCGCGAGCGGTTGCGCAGCTCGTTCTTGGCCAGGTTCGACGAGATGGTGTAGATCCAGGTGGAGAACTTCTTGGTCTGGTCGAACCGGTGCAGGTGCCGGTAGACGCGGATGAAGGTCTCCTGCACCAGGTCCTCGGCGCGCTCGCGGTCGCCGGTGGTGCGGTAGATGAAGTTCAGCAGGCGGTTCTGGTAGCGCTCCACCAGCTCGCCGAAGGCCAGCCGGTTGCCGTCCAGGTGCGCGGCCACCACGCCGCTGTCGTCCAGCTGCTTGAGCGATTCGCGGGGCGTGCGCTGCCCGTCGACGCTGCGTTCCTTCGCGAGAACCTGAAACATGGTATGGACTCCCTGGGGGATTCG
>DASTVC010000046.1:0-19343 GCA_035759295.1 Longimicrobium sp.
CGCGAGCTCTCGCGCGGGCTGGCGGGGCGGCTGCTGGCCGACGCGCTCGACTCGGCATCTGCGCTCAAGCTGGCCGAGCTGCTGCGCCGCGCCGCGGAGCCGCACGACGACCCGCCCACGCTCTGGGAGCTGATCCTGGAGGGGCGCGACACGGTGGAGCCGCACTCCTTCTACCCCGTGTGGGACGACGAGGGGACGCGGGTGTGGCTGGTGGAGTGCCCGCGCGACCCGCGCTTCGACCAGCTGTACGAGGAGCTGGCGGCCGTCAACAGCGAGCAGGCCAGCACGCAGCGCCAACTGGCCAAGGAAAAGGCCCGCCTGAGCCGGGCCCTGGACGAGCTGGAGCGCGAGTTCGGCGAGAACGAGCGGCTTTCGCGGGCCCTGCAGGCGCAGAACGAGGAGATGGAGGCGCAGAACGAGGAGCTGCTGGCCATGACGGAGGAGCTGCACGCGGGGCAGGAGCAGCTCCTCACGAGCCACCAGCAGCTGGAGCGCCGCAGCCGCGAGCTGCAGATCGCCCTGTCCGCGCGCAACCGCTTCTACGCGGCCATGAGCCACGAGCTGCGCACCCCCATCAACGCCGTGATGGGGTACAACGACCTGCTGCTGGCGGAGGTCTACGGCGAGCTGAACGAGCAGCAGGAGCTGGCCGTGGAGCGCTCGCAGCGCGCCGCGCGCCACCTGCGCGAGCTGGTGAACGACGTGCTCGACATCTCGCGCCTGGAGACGGGCCGCCCCGAGGTGCTGGCCGAGGAGGTGCGCGCCGCGGACCTGGTGGAGGAGCTGTTCGAGTCGCTGGGGCCGCTGGCCGAGGGCACGCGTACGGAGCTGCGCCTCATCCGCCACGGCGACGTCCCCGTCATCCGCACGGACCCGCGGCGGCTGCGGCAGATCCTGATGAACCTGATCTCCAACGCCATCAAGTTCGGCGCGGGGTCGCCCGTATGGGTGCACCTGTCCGACGGTCGCGACGGGGGGATGGTCATCGAGGTCACCGATGGCGGCCCCGGCATTCCGGACGAGGACCAGGCGCGCATCTGGGACGAGTTCGTGCAGCTGGGGCGCGGCGACAACCTGGCCAGCTCGCGCGAAGGCACCGGCCTGGGGCTGCCGATCTCCCGCCGCCTGGCCGCGGTCCTGGGTGGCGCGCTGGACCTGAGCTCCGCGGTCGGCGTGGGGACCACGTTCCGGCTGACGCTTCCCGCCAGGCCGCCGGTGGTCGCCGGGGTGCGGGACTGAGGGGTACGAAGGTACGGAGTACGAGGGTACGGGGTACGAAAGTACGGAGGATGGGTCGATTACGATCTTCTTCCCCCGTGACACAACGAAGCTCGCGCGGCGGGCATCCAACGCAGACCAGCGGCCGGGCGTCTACGGGTACCGGCCGTTTCTCCGGATACACACACCATCATCGGGCAACGCATGTCGCAGCAGACGGAAGAGGGGCCGCAGCACCCGCCGCGCGCGGGCGACCGCCGGGGCACGGACCGCCGGCGGGTGGAGCGCCGCGCGCCGCCGCCGCCCTGGCGCAAGCCGTGGGCGCTGGTGGCGTACGGCGTGGTGGGCACGCTCGCCCTGGTCCTGCTGTTGAACGGCATGGGCGGCGACGACGAGCCCGTGGCCCCCGCCGGCGAGCAGCTGGAAGAGCGCCCGGCCGAGGGGACTACGAAGGTGGATCCCGCCAACCCGCAGGTGGCCGCGGCCGGGCCCGAAGACGCGTACGGCACCGCCGGCTTCGAGCGGCTGGTGGTGGAGGGCGAGGCGGCCATCGGCAAGATCGTGCGCACCGAGCTGTTCTGCGCGGCGCCGCAGAACTTCACCATCGTGACCGGCCACACGGCGCCGCGCTCCGTGACCGCGCTCATCCAGGGCGGCCAGGTGCCCGCCGCCGTCTGCAAGTGGGGCCCCAGCGGCGAGCCGCGGCGCGAGGACCTGCTCCTTCTCGTCCCCCCCGCGCAGGCCGACGCCTTTGCCGCCGCGCCCGTGGTGGACGACAACTTCGTGGAGCGGCGCCGCGTGGTGGCCGAGGTGGAGTGGGTGGGCCGCTCCGAGACGCTGGCCCTGCGCACCGCCGCGGTGTTCCTGCGCATGGTCCCGCGGTGACCCTTTCCCCCTCCCCACACACCCCGGAATGAAGCACAGGATGATCGTGGCCGCCGCCCTGGCCGCCGCGCTCCCCGCGGCCGCGCAGGACGACGGGCTGCTGGAGCGCGCGCGCCGCATTCACGCCAGCGCCCCGCTGGTGGACGGCCACAACGACCTCCCCTGGGAGATCCGCGAAAAGGCGCAGGGCGACCTGTCGGTGATGAACCCCGACGGCGCCCTGCCGCAGCAGCACACCGACGTGCCGCGCCTCAAGGCGGGCGGCGTGGGCGGCGTGTTCTGGGCCGCGTACGTCTCCGTCGACCGCATCGGCGACGGGCCGGCGGCGTTCGCGCTGGCGCAGATCGGCCTGATCAAGCGGATGACGGACGCGTCGCCGGAGCTGGAGCTGGCCACCACGGCCGACGACATCGTCCGCATTCACCGCGAAGGGCACGTGGCCTCGCTCATCGGCATCGAGGGCGGGCACGCGATCGAGAACTCGCTCGACGTCCTGCGCCAGTTCCACGAGCTGGGTGTGCGCTACATGACGCTCACCCACACCAGCACCATCGACTGGGCCGACGCCGCGACGGACAGCGCGCGCCACGGCGGGTTGACGCGGTTCGGCGAAGAAGTGGTGCGGGAGATGAACCGGCTGGGGATGCTGGTGGACCTGTCGCACGTCTCGGACGAGACCATGGCCGACGCCATCCGCGTCTCCGCCGCGCCGGTGATCTTTTCGCACTCCTCCGCCCGCGCGCTGGCCGACCACCCGCGCAACGTTCCCGACGACGTGCTGCGGATGGTGAAGGAGAACGGCGGCATCGTGATGGTGAACTTCTACTCCGGCTTCGTCGAGCCCACGGCGGCGGCGCAGGCGCGCGGGATGTACGCCGTGCAGCGCCGCTTCCGCGACCAGTTCCCCAACGACCCGCAGGCCGCCCAGCGCGCGTATGACGAATGGCGCCGCGCCAACCCCGTCCCGCGCGGCACGGTGGCCACGCTGGCCGACCACGTGGACCACATCGTCCGCGTCGCGGGGATCGACCACGTGGGGCTGGGCTCCGACTTCGACGGCGTGACCTCTCTGCCGGAGGGGATGGACGACGTGTCTCACTTCCCCGCCCTGACGGCCGAGCTGCTGCGCCGCGGCTACAGCGACGACGACGTGCGCAAGATCCTGGGCGGCAACATGCTGCGCGTGATGCGCCAAGCCGAGCAGACCGCCGCGCGCCTGCAGCGCGAGCGCGGCCCCTCGCAAGCCGTCATCGACGTCATGGACGGCCACCTGGTGCGCCCCCGGATGTAGCGAACGGCACTTTCACGCGGAGACGCGGAGAAACTGACGAGGCGCGGAGATGCTTTCTCCGCGCCTCGTCTTTATTCTTCCGCGTCTCCGCGTGATCTTTCAGGGGCACGCAGAGAATCCGGGGAGCGGGTACGGGCCCCGGCGGCGACGCGTCAGGCTCTGGGGGCGGGCGGAATGCGGAGCAGCCAGCCGGGGAATTCCGCTCCGGCCGTCTCGCCGACCACCCACAGGCGTGCACCACCGTCGTAGATCGTGACGACGGCCGAACCGGCATCGATCCACGGATGGCCGGCGCCGGGAGTAGCCGTCGCCAGCGTGAGGCGAACGCGGTTGGGCGCCAGCGGGATGCACTCCTTTACGCGCAGCCGGAGATGGCTCGCGCTCGCCGAGTCCGGCGCGGTGGTGACCTGGTGTCCGTCGTCGCCGATGCCGGACTGCAGCGTGATCCGGTCGAAGACGATGGCGGGGACCCGGTGAATCGTCCCGGTCCGGCCGCCGACGTACGGTCCATTGATTTGATCGCACGCGCTCTGCGCCCTGGCGGGGGCGGGAGCGACCAGCGCGAACGTGACCAGCGCGATAACGCACATCTTCATGGAAAATCTCCGGCAGAGGGGGGTCCGGTGCGCGAGCGGTACAGGCCCACGGCGGCGGCGATCGCGGCCCGTCCGCACCCGGACGCTACGGAATCGGCGCCCCTGGGGCAAGGCGCGTGTCGGGCCGTGGCACGGGAGGAAAGATCGAAAAAAAAGGAGAGCGGCGCCTTCCCCGGGAAGACACCGCTCCGCTCGCGTCATGAACCACTCCTGCCCGTCACCAGACTCCTGCTGCCCGCGGCTCACACCACGCCGGCCGCGGTCTTCGCCAGCTCCAGGCGGCGGCGCAGCTCCTTCTCGCTCATCGTGCGGATGGCGAAGGCGGCGGCGTCCATGCTGTTGAAATCGATGGGCGCGGTCACGGCGGCCGCCGCGTCGTCCGCGGGGTGAAAGCCGAGCTGCGCGCCGTCGCGCAGGTGCGCCACCTTGGTGGGGATGGCGACGGCCTCCCAGGGGCGGCCGTGGTCGTCGTTGATGGTGCGCATCGTCCGTAGATCCTCAGGTCCTGTGATCGCCGTGGGTCGGCGCATCGGTGTCGATTGATGAGCTCGAGCCGCTCCGTCTGGTTTGCCGCGCGGGCAGAATCGGCTCGGTCCGGCAGCGTCGTCGCCGCGGCTCTGTCCGGCTGCCGCGTCCGCCCCCCTGCAGACCGACAGTAGATTCCTCGGCCCGGCGGCCGGCGGCGCGAGGGGCGGGTGCAGGGGGATCGGGCCTCGGAATGACAGTGCCCTCCATCTGGCGAGTCCCCCTATTCCCTATTCCCTATTCCCTATTCCCTATTCCCTACCCCTACTTCCGCCGTGCCGCCTTGAGCAGCGCCTCGCCGGCGGCTTCTACCTGCCAGCGGCGCACGCCGGGCACCGCTTCCAGTTCCTCCAGCGTCTTCGGCTGCGCCCGGCCGATCTCCTCCAGCGTGGCGCGCGAGATCAGGAAGCCGGGGTCCAGCCCCAGCTGGTCGGCCACCCGCGTGCGCGCGTCCTTGAGCGACTCCACGCGCGCCTCCAGCTCCAGATCGCGCTCCCAGCGCGGCGAACGGGGCCAGCGCGGCAGCTCCTCTTCCGGCACGGCTTGGCCGCGCTTGACGGCCGCCATGATCTCGCGCCCGCGGCGCTGCGCCATCCCCTCTGACAGCCCGGTCACCTTCGGCAGCTCCCGCGCGTCCGCCGGCGGCGAGGCGCTCATCTCCAGCAGCGCCTGGTTGCCCAGGATGCGGAAGGTGGCCTGGTCGCGCTCCTTCGCCACGCCCTCGCGCCACTCGTGCAGCTCGCGCAGAATGGCCAGGCCGCGCGGGGTAAGGTCGCGCGCGCCCTTCATCCGCATGAACGCCTCACGGCCGTCCTCCGCCTCGGTCCAGCGGGTCTGCTCGCGGCGCAGAAACTCCTCCGCCGCCCAGTGCATCCGCCCCTTCACCTCCAGCTCCTGCTTCAGCCGGTCGCGCAGGTCGGGAAGGTGGGCGGTGTCGGTGGCGGCGTACTCCTTCATCCCGTCGCTCAGCGGGCGCTCGGCCCAGTCGGCGCGCTGGAACTCCTTGGGGAGCTTGAGGCCCAGGTACTTCTCGGCGATGTTGCCCAGCCCCAGCTGCCGCTCGCCCAGGAACGCCGCCGCGATCTGCGTGTCGAACAGCCCGCTGATGCGCAGCCCCGCGTCGCGGTCCAGAATGCGGACGTCGTAGTCGGCGTCGTGAAAGATCTTCTCGACGGCGGGGTCGGCGAACAGCTCTCCCAGCGGCGCCAGCTCCACCGCGAAGGGGTCGACCAGGTAGTTGTGCGTGCGCGTGGAGAGCTGCAGCAGGCTCAGCCGGTCGAAGTAGCGGTGGTAGCCCGCGGCCTCGGTGTCGACCCCCAGCAGCGGTTCTCCCCGCAGCTCGTCCACCAGCGACAGGAGCCGGTCGGGACGTTCGATGTATTCGTGATCCATTCTCTCGGCGTGCAAGAAGCCGTCAAAATCGCCGCGCGGAACCGCAGTCGCAAGGTCCGGGCTCGTTTCACGGACTTGTCCATCGGCCGGTGCGCCGCGACATTTCGGATTCCACCATCTGTTTCCTCCCCGCCGCTCGGACGATGCGCCGTTTCCTCATCCCCCTGATCGCCCTTTTCGCCGCGGCGCCGGCCGCCGCGCAGCAGACGCAGGCGTTCCACAGCGCCGACGCCGGCTATACCGCGCAGCTGCCCGCCGGGTGGCGCCAGATGCCCGAATCGGAGATCCAGCCGATGCAGCAGGCGGGTGCCGCGGCGGGCCAGCCGTTTACGCTCGAGGCCGGCTACCGCGTCACGGATTCGCCCACGGGCTGGCCCTTCGTCACCCTGTCGCGGCTGAGCCTGGGGCGGACCTTTACGCCGGAGCAGTTCGGCACGGCGGTGATGGGCGCGGCCACGCGGGCGCAGTCGCAGCCGGGCGTCGATGGCGTCCACGCCGACGCGCCGGAATGGGACGAGGAGAACCGCACCGTCTGGTCGCGCACCGCGGCGGACGACGGCCGGTTCACCCTGACCGCGTCCACGCTGCACCCCGGCGGCGAGGCGATGGTGGTGCTCGCGTACTATGGCGTGCCGGGCGAGGACGAGGCCCGCGTCCGCGCCGACCTGCTGCAGATCGTCCGCTCCCTGACCGCCGACTGATCGATCCCATGCGAATCCGCCTTCTCTCCGTTCTCCTTTCGCTGGCCGCCGCCGTTCCGGGCTGGAGCCAGCCAGCCCAGACGTACCACAGCGACGCCGGCTTCGCGGTGGAGCTTCCCGCGCACTGGGTCCGGGTGCCCGACGACGCGCTGGACGTGGTGCGGCGGTCCGCCGCGGGGCGGGAGGGCATCATCTACGAAGCGGGGTTCCGGCTTACGGACGCGTCCTGGCCCGCCCCCCCGGTCGCGGCGATTGCCCGCATGGACCTCCCAGGGCCGGTTACGCGGGAGGAGTTCGCCGCGGAATTCAGCGCCGCGGGCTCGCAGGCAGAGATGCAGGACGCGGTGGATGAGACCCCCGCCGCGCAGCTGGACGCGCGCGTGAGCGTTCCCCGGTGGGACGCCGGGACCGGTGCGGCGTGGGTGCGGATGTCACTGGAGTCGGATGGCACCACGCCCTCGTTCGCGTGGTCCGCGATGATGCTGGCCCCCTCCGGCCGCGCCATGATCCTGTTGATCTACTACGGCCCGCCGGGCGCGGACGAGCGGGCGGTGCAGGCGGAGCTCAAGTCCATCGTCCGCTCCCTGCGCGCGGACTGACCGGCGTCTTCGCGCAGGAGCGCACGAAGGACGCAGGGGACGATCCGGTCCCCTGCGTCCTTTTCGTTTCCGGCGGCGGGTTGCACGCCTTGGGGGCGCAGGCGCATCTTCGGCGGATCGCTCCGCGCTTCCGCATCCACCACCGATCCCGATCCGCATGCCTTCGCACGCCGCGCCCGACCTGGTCCTGACCGCCCGCCGCATCCACGTGCTGGGGGACCGCGCGCCCGTGCAGGCGCTGCTCATCCGCGCCGGGCGCATTGCCGCGGCGGGGACGGCGGACGAGGTGCGCGCGGCGGCGCTCCCCGGCGCGCGGGCGGAGCACGTGGACGGCATCGTGACGCCCGGGCTCACCGATGCGCACGTGCACCTGACCACCTGGGCGCTCGCGCGGCGGCAGGTGGACCTGAACGCCGCGCGCACGCTGGACGACGGCGTGGCCGCGGTGGCGCAGGCGGCGCGCGCGGGCGAGGGGTGGATCCGCGGCCTGGGCTGGGACCAGCACCGCTGGGGCGGGCTCCCGACGAAGGAGCCGCTGGACCGCGTCTGCCCGGACCGCCCTGCGTACCTGCTGAGCCACGACATCCACGCCGCGTGGGTGAACACGGAAACGCTGCGCCGCTGCGGCATCACCCGCGACACGCCGGACCCCGCCGGCGGCGAGATCGTCCGCGACGCGCAGGGCGAGCCCACGGGCGTGCTGCTGGAAAAGGCGGTGCGGCTGGTGGAATCGCACCTGCCGCATCCGTCCGCGGAGGAAGTGCGCGCGGCGCTCCTGGAGGCACAGGCGGAGGCGCACCGGCTCGGCCTTACCGGCGTGCACTCCGTGGAGGTGACGGGGCTGGAGGATTTCGCCGCGATGGAGCAGGACGGCGTGCTGCGGCTGCGCGTGCTGCAGTCCATCCCCCTTCCCCGGCTGGACCACGCCATCGCGGTGGGGCTGCGCAGCGGGTTCGGGAGCGAGTGGCTGCGCATCGGGGGAGTGAAGATGTTCATGGACGGCGCCCTGGGCTCGCGCACGGCGTGGATGCGGCAGCCGTACGAGGGCGCCGTCGGCGACGTGGGGATCCGCACGCTGGAGCCGGACGACTTTCGCGACAACGTGGCCCGCGCCGCCGCCGCGGGGATCGCCTCCACGGTGCACGCCATCGGCGACGCGGCGGTGGAGCTGGCGATCGACGTGCTGGGCGCCGCGCCGCGTCCGCGGGCGATGCCGCACCGCATCGAGCACGTGCAGCTGTGTCCGCCGGACCTGTGGGCGCGCGCCGGCCGCTCCGGCGTGATCGGCTCGATGCAGCCCATCCACCTGATGACCGACATCCCCGCCGCCGAGCGCCACTGGGGCCACGAGCGCACGCGCGGCGCCTACCCCTTCGCGCCCCTGCAGCGCGCGGGGATGACGCTGGCGTTCGGCAGCGACGTGCCCGTGGAGTCGTGCGATCCGCGCCTCGGCCTCTTCGCCGCCGTGCGCCGAGTGGGATGGGACGGCGCGCCGGCGGAGGGGTGGTGGATGGAGAACGCGATCACGGCGGAGCAGGCGCTGCGGGCGTACACCGAGGGCCCCGCCGTCGCCGCCGGCCTGGAGGGTCGCCAGGGCCGCCTGCTCCCCAGCTACGACGCCGACCTCGTCGCCTGGGACGTCGATCCGCTCGACGCCGAGCCGGATGCCGTTCGCGGGATGCGGTGCCTGCTGACGATGGTCGCCGGCGAGGTGGTGCAGCGGCACGGGTGAACGGGTGAACGGGTGAACGGGTGAAGCGGACCATGATCCGCCGCCCCCGCAAGGCCTCTGTCATCCTGAGGCCCGGCCGCGCCAGACCGGGCGCTCGCACAGCCGGTCGCAGGGCCGAAGGATCTACTCTCGGCCTGCTCGAACGTTGACGCGGCAGCCCGCTGGGAAGCTGCGGTCATGACACGGCCGGACAATGTTGGATGGAATGCGAAGCCGGCTGGCTTCGCGCGAGTGGCCGGAGGCTTTGTCACACGAGGCTGTAGCCGTCAGTCCGGGGCGGGCTACCGCGTCTGCGGTCGGCGTTGCCGCGGCTGGATTTCTCGGCCCTGCGACGGGTGGAGCGAGCGGTCGGCTTCTGTGCGGCCGGGCCTCGAAATGACAGACGGCAGTGCGGGCGTTGCCTCCCACTGGATCATGATGACGAGATGATCTCCGCGGTCCTGAACGATCTGGCGAACGCGGCGGCGGAAGGGCGGCTGGTGAGTGTCGTTCGCCGCGAGCCGCTGCTGAAGCTGTCGGGGTTTCCGCTGACGCTGGGGAGCCGGCTGCTGCTCCTGCGCGAGGTGAACGCCGAGTTGCTGCTTCCCGACGGGTTCGCCGTGGTGCGGCTGCAGGACGTGGCCGAGGTGCGGTGCACGGAGTGGGAGCAGGCGGTGCAGCGGGCCCTCGCCGGCGAGTCGCGCCTTCCCGATCCCGCGGACACGCCCGCGGTGCGGCTGGATGGCTGGGCGGGCATGCTGGCCGATCTGCACGCGGGCGGAGAGCCCGTGTCGCTGGAATGCGAGGACGACGAGGATGCCTACTTTCTCGGCATCATCACCGCCGTGGGCGCGGAGAGCGTGGACCTGCTCCACGTCTCCGCGGACGGGCGCTATGACGACGAGCCGTGGACGGTGGATCACGACGGCATCACCCGCGTGGTGTTCCGCTCGCGCTACGTGCAGGTGTTCTCGCGCCTGGCCGGCGATCCTGACCCGCACGATCCGGACGATGAACGAAAGCCCTGAAACGACGCTCCTCTGGCGTCCCGTCGGCCAGGCGGAGCTGGCGCTGATCGAGGCGAGTGGCTGGCGGGCGTTTCCGCCGCGGCTGGCGCATCAGCCCATCTTCTATCCCGTATTGACCGAGGACTACGCGGTGCAGATCGCGCGCGACTGGAACGCAAAGGACGCGGCGTCCGGCTACGTGGGCTACGTGACGCGCTTCCGCGTGCGCAGCGACTTCCTGGCGCGCTATCCCGTCGAGACCGCGGGCGCCCGGCGGCACCAGGAGTACTGGATTCCCGCGGAGGAGATGGACGCCTTCAACGCCGCCATCGTGGGCCCCATCGAGGTGACGGCGGAGTTCCGCGGGGAGGCCGAGTGACGCCGGAGGGGATGGAGCGCGCGGCGCGGATCCTGGCGGGCGCGCACCGCGTGGTGGTCAGCAGCGGCGCGGGGATGAGCAAGGAGAGCGGCATCCCCACCTTTCGCGACGCCATGGACGGCCTGTGGGCCAGCTTCGACCCGCAGGAGCTGGCCACGGAAGCCGGTTTTCGCGCCAACCCGCGCCGCGTGTGGAGCTGGTACGCGTGGCGCCGCGAGCGCATCGCCGAGGCGCAGCCAAATCCGGGACACCACGCGCTGGTGCGCCTGCAGGAGCTGGTGCCGCGGCTCACCGTCGTCACGCAGAACATCGACGGACTGCACGCACGGGCAGGGTCGGCGGACGTGGTGGAGCTGCACGGCAGCATCCGCCGGGTAAAGTGCCTGGACCGCGGCCACGCCTACGACGGCCCGCTTCCGCCGTACGCGGACGACCAGGACCCGCCCCCCTGCCCCGTCTGCGGGTCGCCGCTGCGGCCGGACGTGGTGTGGTTCGGCGAGATGCTGCCGGAGCAGGCGACGGAGCGCGCCTGGTCCCTGGCGGAGCGGTGCGACGCCATGCTCCTCATCGGCACGTCGGGAACGGTGTGGCCGGCGGCCGAGCTGCCGCTGGTGGCCCGCCGCCACGGCGCGCGCATCATCGAGATCAACCCAACTCCTTCCGAGCTGACCCACGCCGCCGACGTCTTCCTCCAGGGCCCCTCCGGCGAGGTGCTGCCGGCGCTGGTGGAGGCGGTGGCGCAGGCCGGAGCGCGATAGGCTCGCGCACGGCGGGACCTGCGGAAACGTGCACGCGGAGACGCTTGACGTGCCGTTCCGGCGGGAGCAGCTTGGGCGGGTCCGGCCCCCTTCCCGCCACCGGACGCCAATTCTCGACCCCTCATCCTGGAGCATTGCCTGATGGCGAACCATTCCGCCGATGCCGCCGCGGATCTGAACGCCGCGCTGGACGCGTTCGCGGCCGACCTGGCCGCCCTGCCGACCGTTCCCATCCCGGCCCCTCTGGAGCAGCAGGCGTTCGCCGCCTTCTACCACTCCTGAGCCATCCCACCGGGCGCGCCGCCCCCTCGGCGCGCCCGGCATCCTTCCATCCGCTGTATCCGTGCGCATCTCCGCCTGCCTGATCACCCGCGACGAGGCGGGCTTTCTTCCTGACTGCCTGCGCTCCCTGCAATCCGCCGCCGATGAGATCGTGGTGGTCGACACCGGCTCGCGCGACGCCACGGTGCAGATCGCGCGGGACTTCGGCTGCATCGTCCTGCATCAACCGTGGACGGATGACTTCGCCGCGGCGCGCAACGTGGGGATCGACGCGGCCACCGGCGACTGGATTCTGGTGATCGATGCGGACGAGCGGCTGATCGGCGGCGAGCATCTGCGCCCGCTGGTGGCCGAGGCGGAGGAGACGACCGGCGGGTTCCTGATCGAGCGCGAGGACGTGGTGCGCCACCCAGACACCGGCCGCACGGAGCGCTACCCCATCGGCATGGTGCGGCTTTTCCGGCGGCACCCGCGCATTCGCTACGTGGGCCGCGTGCACGAGCGCCCGGGCGACACCATCCGCGACGCCGGCTTCGGCATCCGCAGCACGCACCGCCTGCGCCTTACCCACCTTGTCAGCGACCGCACGGACGAGGAGCTGCGCGCCAAGCAGCGCCGCTACCTGGCGCTGCTGGACGCGGAGGTCGCGGCGCATCCGGACGATCCGTGGCCGCGCTACTACCGCGCCAAGACGCTCTGGTCCCTGGACGACCACGCGCAGGCGGACGCGGAGTTCGCCGCCATCGCGGACGACGCGCGCCATCCGGGCCCGCAGCGCGCGTCAGCGCACGCCATGCGCGCGGCGCTGGCGCTGCGGCAGGGGCGGCCCGCGGACGCGCTCGCTCACGTGGACGCCAGCCTGGGCGCGTTTCCCTTCCAGTCCCTCTCGCACCACCTGCGCGGCGAGGCGCTCTACGCCCTGGGGCGCTACGAAGAGGCGGCGGAGGCGTACGAAAAGGTGCGGCGCTCGATGGACCCGCGGGTGGTGACGGAGTGGATTCCCGGCGACCTGTACCTGCCGGCCGAGACACGCGCGTACAAGCTGGGCAGCTGCCGCCTGGCGATGGGCGACGCAGCCGGCGCCCTCGCATACTTCCGCGACGGGATGGCGGCCAACCCCGCGGACGCGGCGTGCTGGTACGGCGCCGGGCAGGTGGCGCGGGCCGGCGGCAACCCCGCCCTCGCCGCGCGCCTGCTGGACGCGGCCTGCGCCCGCGACCCCGGCTGGCGCGCCCCGCGGGAAGCCCTCACCCGGCTCGTGGATGCGCCGCCGGACGCGCGCGCGATCGACGATCCCGCCGCCCCGACCGCGCCCGTGGCGGTATGATTCCGATCCAGGTGTCATTCCGAGGGAGGCGCCGCGTAAAGCTCTCTGTCCGCTGGATCGTCTGGCGCCGACCGAAGAATCTCTACGATGGGCGCACCATCCCGTCGATTACGACTGGCTTTGGCGTGAGAAACCACGCCCGTTTCCGATAAAGATCCTTCGGTCGGCGCACGGGCTGCCGCGCCTTGCCGACAGCTCGGGGTGGGCGCCTTCCTCAGGATGACAGTGATCGTCTACACCCACTGTTTTTGCGGATTCCGTATGAGGCAATCCGTCGTGATGCGCATGCGACGGTGCGTCACTCCCGCGTAATCCCCTCCCGGAATCAAGATTTTGCTTGGAGCGCGCGTGGACGGCGCCTACACTGAGCGGATCGGCAACAGCGACCTCAACCCGTATCGAAAGGGGCACGCGCCTCCCGCCGCTCGCGCCGGCGCAGGATCATGATTCTTCCCATCATCCCGCCCGCTTCATCCGGAGGTAAACCATGGCCTGGAAAGACCTTCCCGCAAAGCCCAACATCGTGGTCATCATCACCGACCAGATGCGCTGGCCGCAGCACTGGCCCGAAGGGTGGGCCCGGCAGAACCTGCCTTCCATGGACCGGCTGATGCGGCACGGAATGACGTTCACGCGGGCCTTCTGCGCCGCGTGCGAGTGCTCGCCCAGCCGCGGCGCGCTGGTCACCAGCACCTATCCGCAGAACAACGGCGTCACCACCACCGGTCCCAACGTGAACCTGCCCACCTCGCTCCCCAACCTGGCCACCGTGCTGGCCCGCGCGGGGTACCAGGCGGCGTGGCGGGGCAAGTGGCACCTGTTCACCAATCCCGATGGTCCGGGAAACCTGGACGCGTACGGGTTTTCCGGCTGGGATCCGCCGGACTCCGGCACCACGCTCGGCACCACGCTCCTGGGCGGCGGCACCCCCGGAACCTCGGCCCGCAACGGCAACGACCCGCGATACGCCGCGGGCACCGGCGGCGCGGTGGACTTTCTGAACGGCCCGCTGGGCGACGAGCCGTTCCTGCTGGTGGTGTCGCTGGTGAACCCGCACGACGTGCACGTCTACACGCAGGACCCGGCGTCCGTGGGCTACCCCTTTCCCCCGCCGGTAACGGAGATCGACCTTCCCTGCAGCGTGGACGATCCCCTTACCACCAAGCCCATCGTGCAGCACCTGTTCCGGCAGAAGACGCCCGGGATGGTCGGCGCCTTCGACCCGGACAGGAACGTGACGCCCAAAGGGTACGTGAACTTCTACGCGTACCTGCAGAAGGTGGTGGACGAGCAGGTGACGGCGGTGCTGGACGCGCTGGACGCGAACGGGCTCACCGACAGCACGCTGGTGGTGCGCATCGGAGACCACGGGGAGATGGGAATGGCGCACGGCCTGCGCGAAAAGATGTACAACGCGTACGACGAGGCCATCCACGTCCCCATGGTCTTCTCCAACCCGCTCGCCTTTCCCGAACCGGTGGAGACGGACGCCCTGGCCAGCCTGGTGGACGTGCTCCCCACGCTGGCGGCCGTGGCGGGGACGGCGGCGCCGGAGTGGATCGCGGGCGTGGACCTGACGCCCGTGCTGGCGGGAACGCGTCCGTCGGTGCAGGACGCGGTGCTCTATTCGTACGATGACCAGGCGGGGCTCTCCGACAGCGTGTACGCCACGCACATCCGCGCCATCCGCACGGAGCGGTGGATGTACGCCGTCTACTTCAGCCAGAGCAATCCCGAGGTGGCGCCGGAGTTCGAGCTGTACGACGTGCTGGCCGATCCACCGCAGATGGTGAACCTGCTGAACCCGATGGCGCCCGACATTCTGCCCACGTGGCAGGCGCTGAACACGGAGCTGCTGCGGCAGTGCGCGCGAAAGCTGGCGTTCCCCCCCGGCGGCAGGCTTCCGGAAACGGTGGACGCGTCGCTGCTTCCCCCGCTGCACCGCACGTTCCCGCTTCCGGACAACATCGTCACCGCGCCGTATTCGGCGCTGAAGTAACGGCCGCGAGGCCGTAGTGAGGACGTGGAGACGGCGCGGCCGCCTTCGCGTCCTCCCCCATTTTCGCTCCCGTGGCGCGTTTTTGTCAGTGATTCTGACGAAATCGTCCCACGCGGGGGTGCGCACCCTTGCGTGGCGGCGCAGAAGGGGCAAGTTGTCGGGCTCACTCGAGAACCCATGGGCGGAACCGGCGGTCCGGTCCTTGCCGCCATGAGCCATAAAAACGGACGTCCGTTCACGCAATGCAGAGACGCACCAAGATCGTTTGCACGCTTGGCCCCGCCAGCTGGTCGCCGGAGCGGATCGACTCGCTCATCGCGGCGGGCATGGACGTGGCCCGCATCAACTTTTCGCACGGCGACCTGGACCGCCACGCGGAAACCATCCGCAACGTGCGCGAGGCCTCCACGCGCGCGGGGCGCCCCATCGCCGTGCTGGGCGACCTGCAGGGCCCCAAGATCCGCGTGGGCGTGCTGCCGGAGCCCGTGGAGCTCAAGCCCGGCGACCGCATGGTCTTTGCCCCTGAAGGCGAGCACCGGCCCGGCGAGCTCCCCACCACCTTCCGCGAGCTGTCGCACGACGTGGAGGTGGGCGACGTGGTGCTGCTGGCCGACGGGCTGATGGAGCTGATCGTGGAAGAGGTGGACGCCCCGCGGGTGGCCATGCGCGTCATCCACGGCGGCGAGCTCACCAGCAACAAGGGGATCAACCTTCCCGGCACCCTGCTCAGCATCCCCTCGCTGACGGAGAAGGACCTGCGCGACCTGGAGTTCGCGCTGGAGCAGCAGGTGGACTACCTGGCCCTTTCCTTCGTCCGCTCCGCGGAGGACGTGAGGGACCTGGTGAGCCGCATTCCCGCCGACGGCCCGCTGGTGGTGGTGAAGGTGGAAAAGGGGATGGCGCTGGACAACCTGGCCGACATCCTCAAGGTCTCGTCCGCCGCCATGGTGGCGCGCGGCGACCTGGGGGTGGAGCTGCCGTTCGAGCAGGTGCCGCTGGCGCAGAAGCGGATGATCCAGCTGGCCAACCAGGGCAGCCGCCCGGTGATCACGGCCACGCAGATGCTGGAGTCGATGATCGAGAACCCGCGCCCCACCCGCGCGGAAGCATCCGACGTCGCCAACGCCATCATCGACGGCACCGACGCGGTAATGCTCTCGGCCGAGACGGCGACGGGCAAGTTTCCCGTGCAGGCGGTGCAGGCGATGGACCGCATTGCGCAGGAGATCGAGGACTCGCACATCCTGGAGAGCGGCCCGCACTACGACATGCCCATCGACCCGGGCGAGGACGGCAAGACGCCCACCGAGCGCGCCATCGCCGGCGCCACGGTCGAGGCGGTGCGGCGGCTCAAGGCGCCGCTCATCCTCACCTTCACCACCAGCGGATCGACGGCGCGCGTGGTGTCGAGCTTCCGGCCGCCGGTGCCCATCCTGGCCATCACCGACAACGACCGCACCTACCGGCAGCTGGCGCTGGTGTGGGGGGTGATCCCCATCATCTGCTCGGTCGAGGCCAGCTTTACCGAGATGCTGGCCTGCGGGCGTGAAGAGGCGCTCAAGCGCGGCCTGGTGAAGCCCGGCGACCGCGTGGTGGTGACCGCCGGCCTCCCCATGCACCAGCCGGGGACGACGAACCTGATCCAGGTTTCGGTGGTGTGATGGAGTGCGTGAGTGCGGAAGTGCGTGAGTGCGTGAGCGGACCCCGCGTCCGCGAACGGAGCGCGGGAGCATTGCTCCTTCACTTCCGCACT
Source organism: Longimicrobium sp. (assembly GCA_035759295.1). GTDB lineage: Bacteria > Gemmatimonadota > Gemmatimonadetes > Longimicrobiales > Longimicrobiaceae > Longimicrobium. The sequence continues at coordinate 16,424 of DASTVC010000046.1, forward strand.
GACGCACTCACGCACTCACGCACTTCCGTTCCCTCGTGAAGCTCACGTTCCTCGGCACCGGCACCAGCTTCGGCGTGCCGGTGATCGGCTGCCGGTGCGCCACCTGCACCAGCGCGGACCCGCGCGACAAGCGCACGCGCCACGGGGCGCTGGTCAGCGAGGGGAACCGGCGGCTGCTGGTGGATACGCCGCCGGAGCTGCGGCTGCAGCTGGTGGCCGCGGGGGTGCCGATGGTGGACGCCATCTGGTTCACCCACTGCCACGCGGACCACATCCACGGGCTGGACGACGTGCGCGTGTTCTCCGAGCGCTCCGGCGCGGCCATGCGCGTCTACGCCGACCCGGACTGCGCCGCCACGCTGCGCCAGCGCTTCGCCTACGTGTTCGACCCGCTGATGCGCCCCCTGGAGGGCACCAGCAAGCCCGAAGCGGAGCTCACCGAGGTGCGCGCCTACGAGCCGGTGAACATCGCCGGCTTCGAGGTCACGCCGCTGCCGGTGCCGCACGGGCCGCTGAGCGTGTACGGCTTTCGCGTGGGGGACCTGGGCTACGTGACGGACGGCAAGCGGCTTCCGGAGCGCACGGCCCAGGCGCTGCAGGGGGTGCGTGTGCTGGTGCTGAACGCACTCTGGTTCGGCCCGCCGCACCCCACGCACTTCAGCGTGGAAGAAGCGGTGGAGGCCGCGCGCTCCGTGGGCGCCGAGCGCACCTATCTCACCCACCTGAGCCACCGCGTCTCCCACGCCGAGCTGGAGGCGCGGCTCCCCGACGGCGTGTTCGCCGCGTACGACGGGCTGGAGGTGGAGGTTTAGGGGCGGCAGGGGATAGGGGACAGGTTACAGGGGACAGGGACGGCAACGGCGGGCGTTCCGGCCGATGTCTGCATGAGCGAGTAAACTCGCCGCAACGACAGCGGAAAGCCCCGCAAACCGCGCGGGGCTTCAACGGCAAACCGCGGCATCCGTGCGGCGCACACCCGTCGGCGAAGGCCGACATCGCGTAGTCCCAGGCCGCGAATTCATTCGCCCGGGCCGCGTCGGGGGCGGGCCGCGTCGGGCGCCTCGACTGCCCGTCGAGCGGCTGGCACTTTCGCACTTTCGCACTTTCGCACTTTCGCACTTTCGCACTCACGCACTTTCCGCCGATGTCGATCGTCCTGGACTACAACAACATGCTCGCCCCGCGGCTGGGCGGCCGAGGCATCGACCCGGCGCGGCTGGACGCGATGGCCGACCGCTTCCGCGCCGCCCACGCCGACGCCGCGCAGCGCCGCGAGGCCGGCGAGCTGGGCTTCTACGCCCTGGCCGACGGCGGCGAGACGGTGGATTCCATCCGCTCCTTTGCCGAAGGCGGCGGGCAGGCGTTCGCCAACCTGGTTGTGCTGGGGATCGGCGGGTCGGCGCTGGGGACGGTGGCGCTGCGGACGGCGCTGCTCCATCCGTTCTGGAACGAGCTGGACGACGAGGCGCGCGACTTCTATCCGCGCCTGTACGTCCTCGACAACGTCGATCCCGCCACGTTCGGCGCGTTCCTGGACCGCATCGACCTCAAGCGCACGCTCTTCAACGTGATCTCAAAGAGCGGCGGCACGGCGGAGACGATGAGCCAGTACCTGGTGATCCGCGAGCGGCTGCAGGCGGAGCTGGGCGATGGATACCGCCGCCACCTGCTCTTTACCACCGATCCCGAGAAGGGCGTCCTGCGCGCCCTGGCCAAGGAGGAGGACGTCGCCACCCTCCCCGTTCCCCCCAACGTGGGCGGCCGCTTCTCCGTCCTCAGCGCCGTGGGGCTGCTCCCCGCCGCGATGGTGGGGATCGACGTCGGCGAGCTGCTGGCGGGGGCGAAGGAGATGGTGGAGCGGTGCGAGACGGCGGAGCTGCGGGCGAACCCCGCGGGCCTCTTCGCCGCGCTGCAGTACCTGGCCGCCACGGAGCTGGACGCGCCGATCCACGTGATGATGCCGTACAGCGACCGCCTGCGCGACGTGGCCGACTGGTTCCGGCAGCTGTGGGCGGAAAGCCTGGGCAAGCAGCGCACGCGCGCCGGCGACGAGGTGTTCGCCGGCCCCACGCCGGTCAAGTCGCTGGGCGCCACGGACCAGCATTCGCAGGTGCAGCTGTACGTCGAGGGCCCGTTCGACAAGACCATCACCTTCCTGGCCGAGCGCGAGGGCGCCGAGGACGTGCAGATCCCCTCCGCCTATCCGCAGCACGCGGAGCTGGCGTACCTGGGCGGCCACAGCATGGGCGAGCTGCTGCGCACGGAGATGCTGGCCACCGAGGCCGCGCTGGCGCAGCGGGGGCGGATGAACATGACCCTCGAAGTGCCGCGGGTGGACGCGCGCTCGCTGGGCGGCCTGATGATGCTGCTGCAGATCGCCACCGTGTACGCGGGCCACTTCTGGGGCATCGACCCCATGGACCAGCCCGGCGTGGAGCTGGGCAAGCAGCTTACGTACGGCATCATGGGCCGCCCCGGCTTCGACCAGGCGAAGGCGGAGTGGGAAGGCCGCACGCCCAAGGACGAAGCGTTCGTGGTGAGGTAAAGAAAGAAAAGTACCTAGTGCCTAGTACCTGGTACCTGACTCACTCGGTACTCGGTACTCGGTACTCGGTACTCGGTACTCGGTACTCGGTACTCGGCACTCGGTACTCGGTACTCGGTACTCGGTACTCGGTACTCGGTACTCGGCACCCGGCACTCACGCACTCACGCACTCACGCACTTACGCACTCTCGCACTTGACCTCCAAACCTCTCGTCCCCGCGTCCGACCAGCCCGTCATCCAGCCGGGCTCGCGGACGCTCATCCTCATCAACCCCGCGGCGGGGCAGGCCGACACGGAAAAGGTGCTGCGCCTGCTGGCCGGCGCCTTTGCCGTGCGCGGCGCCAGCTTCGACGTGATGCACACCGCCGGCGC